>JBHJND010000065.1:0-2324 GCA_048497655.1 Caballeronia novacaledonica | reverse complement strand
CACCGGCGGGAGCCTGCGCCATTCCGGGCACGAGGCGCGCGCCATCGACATCGGGCGCGGGGTCTGGATCGGCCGCGGCGTCACCGTGCTGCCGGGCGTGCGCATCGGCGACGGCGCGGTGGTCGGCGCCAATGCCGTCGTCACGCGCGACGTGCCGGCCGGCGCGCGCGTGGCCGGCGTCCCGGCGCGGCCGTTGCCCGCAGGAGTTTGACGAGATGGCGCGCAAACCCATCATCCTCGCCGCCTACCAGTGCGGACCCGGGCTGGGCTCCGTGTCGCAGATCGGCTGGGAGTGATACTCGCGGCTGGCGCGCGAACACGAGGTCACGCTGGTGACGCACGTGCGCAACCGCGAGGCGCTCGCCGCCGCCGGCGCGCCACTGGCCGCGAGCCGCATCGTCTACATCGACACCGAGTGGTTCGCCGGGCCGCTGTACCGGCTCTCGCGCAAGCTCTTTCCGTTCAGCGAGCACAGCGTCTTCATGCTGTCCTCGCTCGACTACTTCCTGTTCGACTTCCAGGCCTGGCGCGCGCTGGCGGCGCGGATGCGCCAGGGCGAGCGCTTCTCGCTGCTGCACCGGGTCACGCCGATCACGCTGGCCGCACCGAGCTGGCTCGGCCGCCTCGGCCTGCCGGTGGTGCTCGGCCCGCTGAACTGCGGCCTCGGCACGCCCGAGGGCTTCGGCGCGGTGCTCAAGCAGGACGCGGTGTGGCTGACCCGCCTGCGCGGCGCCGGCCGGCTGGCCGCAGCGGCCTCCGGTGCCACGCGGCACGCGGCGCGCATCCTCACCGCCACGCGGGCCACGCTCGCCTCGGTGCCGGCGCGCCACCGCCCGCGCTGCCGGATGATGGTGGAAAACGGCGTCGACCTCGAACGCTTCCGCGACAGCGTCTGGCCGCAGCGGCCGTCCTCGACCAACCCGCTGCGCGTGCTGTTCGTCGGTCGCCTCGTTCCGTTCAAGGGCGTCGGCATGCTACTGGAGGCGGCGGCGAAGCTGCTGCGCAGCGGCCAGCCGATCGAGGTGACGATCGTCGGCGGCGGACCGATGGAACAGGCCTGGCGCGCGCAGGCCGCCGCGCTCGGCATCGACCGCCTGGTCCGCTTCGCCGGTGCCCTGACCGCCGACGAGGTGGCGGCGGAGATGGCGCGCTGCCACGTCTTCTGCCTGCCGTCGGTGCGCGAGTCCGGCGGCGCCGTGCTGCTCGAGGCGATGGCCTGCGCCCGGCCGGTGATCGCCGTCGGCTTCGGCGGCCCGGCCGAGATCGTCGACGACGAGGTCGGCCGCCTGCTGGCGCCGGTGAGCCCGGAGCAGGTCGCGGCCGACCTGGCCGTCGCGCTGGCCGACGTGTGCGCCGATCCCGACGGCTGGCGGCGGCGCGGCGTGGCCGGTCGCAGGCGCGCCGCCGGCCGTTTCAGCTGGCCGGCGAAGGTCGCCGGCGCCACCGCGGTCTACGACGAACTGGTCGGCGGGGAGGCCGCTCATGCCTGAGTCGCGCGCACGACGGATCGCCTACCTGATCAGCCGCTACCCGGCGGTGTCGCACACCTTCATCCTGCGCGAGGTCGAGGCGCTGCGCCGGCAAGGTTTCGTCATCGAGACGGCGTCGATCAACCGCCCCGACCAGTCGCCGCAGCAGATGCCGGCCCGCGAGCGCGAGGAAGCGGCGCGCACCTACTACGTCAAGGCGCACGGGCTGGCCGGCGCGCTGGCGGCGCACGCGACCGCGCTGTGGCAGCGACCGCGGGCCTGGCTGGCCGGGCTCGTCTACGCGCTGCGGCTCGGCGGCACCGACCTGAGGCGCATCGCGCTGGGCGTCGGCTACTTCACCGAGGCGCTGATGGTCGGCCGCTGGATGCGCGCCAACGACCTGCCGCACCTGCATGTGCATTTCGCCACCGCCGCCGCCAACGTCGGCCTGTGCGTCAAGAAGGTCTTCGGCACCTCGCTGTCGCTGATGATCCACGGCCCCGACGAGTTCGACGACGTGCGCGGCCAGTCGCTGGCGGAGAAGATCGCCCGCGCCGACTTCCTCTTCTGCATCGGCAGCTTCGCCCGCAGCCAGGCGATGCGCCTGTCGGATCCGGCGCACTGGCGCAAGATCGACGTCGCCCGCCTCGGCGTCGACACGGCGCAGTTCGCGCCGCGCGCTGCAGCGTCCGCCGGCGGCTTCCACATCCTGTGCGTCGGCAGGCTGGTCGCCGCCAAGGGCCAGTACGTGCTCGTCGAGGCGGCGCGCCGGCTGGCCGCCGAGCGCCGCGACTTCCGTGTGACGATCGTCGGCGCCGGGCCGCAGGCACAGGGCCTGCGCGCGGCGATCGGCGA
>JBHJND010000064.1:0-5801 GCA_048497655.1 Caballeronia novacaledonica | reverse complement strand
ACGCGCCGGTGCACCGGCTTCAGGCCGTCACGCACGTCGGGCAGCGCGCGGCCGACGATCACGCTCATCGCGTAATCGAGGTAGGAGCGCCGCATCTCCTCTTCGAGCGAGACGGGCAGTGTTTCCTTGGCGAACGGGTCCATGGCGGCAGCGGCAGCGCGTCCCGCGCGCCGCCGGCATCGGGCCTGCAACGCACGCCCGGCCGGCGCGCCTTCGGGCCGCAAGCAAGCTGCAAAGTCTATCAGCGCGATGCTCGCCGCCGCGCCCCGCGTGGCACTATTGCGGCCGTTTGCCGCCGTCCGCCCGCCGCATGAGCGAAGTGCAGTCCGTCGAGCAGATCGACACCCTGATCGAGCCGCGCTGGATCCTGCCGATCCGGCCGCACGGCGTGCTGCTGGAGGGCCACGCGATCGCCGTCGACGCCGGCATCATCCGCGCCGTGCTGCCGCTGGCCGAGGCCGGCCACCGCTTCCTCGCGCGCTCGACCATCCGCCTGCCCGAGCACGTGGTCATGCCGGGCCTGGTCAACGCGCATACGCACGCCTCGATGGCCCTGCTGCGCGGGGTAGGCGACGACCTGCCGCTGCAGCAGTGGCTGACCGAGAGGATCTGGCCGCTCGAGCAGGCGCTGGTCGGCGAGGACTTCGTGCACGACGGCGCGCGGCTGGCCGCGGTGGAGATGCTGCGCGCCGGGGTGACCACCTGCTCCGACATGTACTTCTATCCCGACCACGTCGCCCGGGCGCTGACCTCGGTCGGCATGCGGGCGGTGGTCGGCATCATCGCCATCGGCTTCCCGACCGCCTACGCGGTCGACGCCGACGACTACCTGCGCAAGGGGCTGCAGGCGCGCGATGCGCTGCGCGACGACCCGCTGGTGAGCTTCACCCTGGCGCCGCACGCCCCCTATACGGTCACCGACGAGACGCTGGCGCGCGTGTCGACGCTGGCCGAGGAACTGGACCTGCCGGTGCATATCCACGTGCACGAGACCGCCCACGAGGTCGAGCAGTCGATCGAGCGCCACGGCGTGCGGCCGCTCGAGCGGCTCGACCGGCTCGGCCTGCTGTCGGAGCGGCTGATCGCCGTGCATGCGATCCACCTGACCGACCAGGAGATCGCCCAGCTCGGCCGGGTCGGGGCAAGCGTGGTGCACTGCCCGGTGTCGAACCTGAAGCTCGCCAACGGCGTGGCCCGCGTGCCGGCGATGCTTGCGGCCGGGGTGAACGTGGCGCTGGGCACCGACGGTGCGGCGAGCAACAACCGCCTCGACATGTTCGACGAGGCGCGCTTTGCCGCCCTGCTCGCCAAGAACGTCGCCGGCGACGCCGCGATGTTGCCCGCCGCCGCCGCGCTGCAGTGCGCGACGATCAACGGCGCGCGGGCGCTGGGACTGGAGGCGCGGATCGGCTCGATCGAAGTGGGCAAGGAGGCCGACCTGGTCGCCGTCGAACTGGCCAGCCCGGAGGTCTGTCCGCTGTTCGATCCGGTGTCCCATCTGCTCTATGCCAGCGGACGCGAACACGTGACCGACGTCTGGGTCGCGGGCCGCCGTGTTGTTCAGACGCGACAGCTCGTCGCAGATGAAGGAATCGCGCTTGATCGCGCGGTCCTTTCGTCATCCTCAGCGTGGCAGAATCGTTGCCGGCAGTTGTTGAAGAAGTAGGTGCCGGCAGTGCCGGTGCCGTCGAAGACAACCGCTTTCGGCAGACGACCGCTGCGCCGGCAGTCCCAGGCGACAGCGGCTCCGGACTGCCCGGCAACTTCCCGTGAGGAGAACCATGAAGAAAACCGCGAAGCTAGGCATCCTGCTTGCGACGGCAGTGATGGCAGTTGCCTCCGGCACTGCGATCGCCCAGTCGAAGGACATCCCAGGTGCCAAGAATGCGCCGGCGTACGTGCTCGACCAGCGCGGCAACGTCGTCGTCGACCCGTTTGGCCTGTGCTGGCGTACGCCCTGGTGGACGCCGCAGCTGGCCGGCATAGACGGCCCGAAGGGCGCCGGCTGCCAGTGCGACAAGGCCGTGCTGCCGAAGGAGGTCTGCGAGCCGCCTCCGCCGCCGCCGCCACCGGCTCCGCCGAAGGCTGCGCCTCCGCCGCCGCCCCCGCCGCCCCCGCCGCCGCCCGCTGCTCCGGTAACGGAGAAGGTGACGTTCGCGGCTGACGCCCTGTTTGACTTCGACAAGTACAACATCCGGCCCGACGCGCAGAAGATCCTCGACGATCTCGTGTCGAAGCTCGCCGGCGTGAACCTCGAGGTCATCGTCGCGGTCGGCCACACCGACTCGATCGGCACCGAGGCGTACAACCTGGCACTGTCGAAGCGTCGTTCCGACGCTGTGAAGCAATACCTGGTCAGCAAGGGTATCGAAGCCAACCGCATCTACACGGAAGGCAAGGGCGAGTCGCAGCCGGTCGCGGACAACCGCACCGCCGAGGGTCGCCAGAAGAACCGCCGTGTGGAAGTCGAGATCATCGGCACCAGGTCGGTCAAGCGCTAAGCAGCGCAGCTGCAAGAAAAAGCCCCGCTTCGGCGGGGCTTTTTTGTTGCCTGCGCGCCTGCCGGCGCCGGCAAGCCGGTGATCAAGGCACGCCGAGACCTTTGCGGACCGCCTCGGCGGCGGTGGCGTTGAAACGGTACTGGTAGTCGGCGATGCGCGCTCCGGCGCGATAGAGCTTGCCGGGACGGACTCCGGGGGCGCCCTTGCGCGGCTCGATGAACGCGATGCGGGCCGCCTCACGCTCGACATCGACCACGCCCGTGTCGGCCGGATCGACGTTCGCCGGGAACGACAGGACCACCGCCTTCGTCCCGCCGACCGTCACCTCCTCCCACGATCCGTCCGCCAGCACCTGCTCGCCGGCGCGGGCGCAGAAGTTGGTGCCCGTCTTGGCGGCGTACAGCTGCACGCGGCCGCGGGCGGCGGCGGGGTCGCGGAACATCATCGCGTAGGGCCGTGCGCCGTTGCGGTCCTCGTACGAAAGGCAGTACGGGATCTCGCGCGAGAAGTTGGCGACCATCTGCCGCGTGTTCGTCGCGCCGGTGAACGACTCCTTGTTGGGCAGCATGAGCACGTCGTCCTGGAAGCGGACGGTCGACAGGTAGGCGATCGAGCCGGCCGGGAACTTCGCTTCGCCGGCGCGCGCAGCCTCGGCGTGCGTGAAGTTGGCCGCCGTGCGCAGGAAGCTCTTGATCGGCAGGTCGGACACGTCGTAGGCCTTGAGGGCGACCTTCAGGTGCAACGGGTGCGTCGCCTGATAGATCAGCTGCACGCTGCCGTCGCCGGCCGGGATGGCGAAGGAGGGCTCGCCGATCGGCAGCCTTTCGCCGTCGCGGACGAAGTGGCGGACGTCGATGTTGCCGTTGAAGGCGCCGACCGTCGCGTCGGTGCTGGTCTGCTTCAGCGGGTACTGATCGCCCTTCGCCGCGCCGCTGACGCGCAGGTTCACCATCCGCGTGCCGGAGAAATGGAACAGGCCGTCGCCCTTCAGCGCGTCGATGGTCGCCGTGGCCAGCGGCCTGGCGCCGGCCACCGGCTGCACGTCGACCTCCGGCAGCGGCGAAACGACGGCGCCGGGCGTCTGCGCGGCCGCCAGCGGCGAGGCCAGCGCCAGCAGGGTGGCAAAAGCTTTCAGTCGGGTCATGGGAGATCTCGTCGACAGTTCGGGTAGTGATGAGGGCGCAACTCTAGCCGAACCGGCATCGCCCTCCGCATCATGCGGATGGCGGTCTGCGGCGCGGGATAACATCGGCTCATGGATACGTCCGACCAAACCGCGCTGCCCAATGCAGATCCGGCCGAATTGCAGAAGTTCGGCGCCCTCGCCCACCGCTGGTGGGACACCGGCGGCGACATGCGGACGCTGCACGAGATCAACCCGCTGCGGCTGGACTGGATCGACCGCCTGGCGCTGCTCTCCGGCAAGCGCGTGGTCGACGTCGGTTGCGGCGGCGGGGTGCTCGCCGAGTCGATGGCGGCCCGTGGCGCCCGGGTCACCGGCATCGACCTGTCCGCCAAGCCGCTGCGCGTGGCGCAGCTGCATGCCCTCGAATCCGGCATCGCCGTCGACTACCGCGAGGCGAGCGCGGAGTCGCTGGCCGCCGAGGCGCCGGCGTCATTCGAGGTGGTCACCTGCATGGAAATGCTGGAGCACGTGCCCGACCCGGCGAGCACCGTGCAGGCCTGCAGCACCCTCGCCAAGCCCGGCGGCTGGCTGTTCTTCTCCACCATCAATCGCAATGCCAAGGCCTTTGCCTTCGCCATCGTCGGCGCCGAGTACCTGCTGCGCCTGCTGCCACGCGGCACGCACGAGTACGCCAGGCTCATCCGCCCCAGCGAGCTGGCGGCGATGGCGCGACAGGCGAAGCTGGAGGTGGTCGAGATCATCGGCATGACCTACAACCCGCTGACCCGTCGCTTCGCGCTCGGCCGCGACACCGACGTCAATTACCTCGTCGCCTGCCGCAAGCCCGCATGAGTGCGCCGCCGATCGACCTGGTGCTGTTCGACCTCGACGGCACGCTTGCCGACACCGCGCCCGACCTGGCCGCTGCCGCCAACCGTCAGCGCACCGTGCGGGGGCTCGAGCCGCTGCCGCTCGAGCAACTGCGCCCGCTGGCCAGCCACGGCGCGCGCGGGCTGGTCGGCCGGGCGCTCGGCCTGGCGCCGGGCGACGCCGACTACGAGGCGGCGCGACTCGAGTTCCTGTCCTTCTACGAGCAGGCCCTGTGCGTGCAGACGCGGCTGTTCGCCGGCATGGCCGAGACGCTCGACCGCATCGAAGCCGAGGGCCGCCGCTGGGGCGTGGTCACCAACAAGGCCAGCCGCTTCACCGCACCGCTCATCGAGCGGCTCGGCCTGCGCGAGCGCGCCGCCGTGGTCGTCAGCGGCGACACGACGCCGCACATCAAGCCGCACCCGGCGCCGATCCGGCACGCGCTCGTTGCCTGCGCCGTCGCCGCGGAGCGCGCGGTCTATGTTGGCGACGACCGGCGCGACATCAAGGCCGGCCGCGCTGCGCGCGTGGCGACCGTCGTTGCTGCCTACGGCTACCTCGGCGATGCGGCGACGATCGATGACTGGGGAGCCGACCACGTGATCGCCGCTCCGGGCGAGCTGGTCGGGCTGCTGCGCTGAGCTGCACAGGCTCGACGGCCCCAGCGACCCGACGCTGCCGCCGACCCGGCTTGATTTCCCGCTGAAGCGACCCATCTTGGGTCGTACAATCCCGAACGCTGGGGGCGACCTGGTTTCGACGCGGGTAGCGAATCAGCGCGGGGCATGCCGAGGACCAGTGACCTCGTAAATCCATCTGGAACACTACAAACGCCAACGACGAGCGTTTCGCTCTCGCCGCCTAAAACCCGGTGAGACGCTGGACTAGCTGGCCCCAGGGCTAGGTCGGGCCCAGCCGAGGCGCAAGCCGAGGTTGGCAAACCCTACAGCAGCGACATTCACAGAGGCTGGATGCCGGTGGAGTCACGACGCCGGACATCGAGATCCAGTGACTGGCCGTGCGCCGGCCTGCCGACTGGCTAAGCGCACGGCGAGACTGAAATAGGTCGGCTAAGCATGTAGAACCGTCTGAGGAACACTCGTGGACGCGGGTTCGATTCCCGCCGCCTCCACCACGACACTCTGTCCTGCAAGTGCAATGCAGTGCAGGACAGCAGCAGCAAGCCTTTGATTTGACTGCGTTATTTGCGGTCACTAGAGTTTCTGCACCTCATTTGCACCGCCACCAAGTGCATCGCGCACTGGTGACTCCAGTGGTGACTTTTGAAAGGTGCGGAAAAGTGC
>JBHJND010000063.1:0-2989 GCA_048497655.1 Caballeronia novacaledonica | reverse complement strand
GGAGACGTCCATCAGCAGGCTGACGAAGCCGAGCGCCCAGATCGCCGGCGGCAGGCGCGCCGCACCGGACGGGTTGGCCGGTCGGCGCACGGTCATCCTAGTGCGCAGGCCGATCGGCGGTGCGCAGCGACGGGCGGCCGGGAGCGAGCGCCTCGGCGTCGACGCCGAGGCCGGCGATGTCCGCCGGCAGCGGCCCGCCTTCGAGCAGCGCCGCAGCAGCGCGAGCCGCCGCCGGCGCGGTCTGGATGCCGGAGCCGCCCTGCCCGGCGAGCCAGAAGAAGCCGGGCACGTCCGGGTCGAAGCCGGCGACGATCGTCCTGTCGGCGGCGAAGGAGCGCAGGCCGGCCCAGCGGGCGTGGATGCGAGGCACCTGCAGCGTCGTAAGGCGGGCCAGCCGGTCGACCAGCACGGCGACGTCGTATTCGTCGGGCTGCGCGTCGCACGGCGGCGATGGCGTCTCGTCGGCCGGCGAGGCGAGGATGCGGCCCGCCTCCGGCTTGAAGTACCACTGCTCGTCGATGTCGATCACCGCCGGCCAGTCGTCGATCGACACCGCCGCCGGCGGATCGAAGGTGATCGCAGTGCGCCTCTTCGGCGCCAGGCCGATCGGCAGCGCGCCCGCCAGTTGCGCGACTTCGTCGGCCCAGGCGCCGGCGGCGTCGACGAGCAGCGGCGCGGCAAACTCGCCGGCCGCGGTCTGCACGCGCCAGTGGCCGCGGTAGCGGGCCAGCGCGCGCACCTCGGCATTGCACACCAGCACGCCGTCGCGCGCGCGCATCCCGCGTAGGAAGCCGTGGTGCAGCGCGTGCACGTCAATGTCCATCGCGTCGGGCTCGAGCAGCCCACCTGCGACCTGCCCCGGCGCGAAGCACGGCACCCGCGCGCGGACCTCTGCTGCGGTCCACCAAGCCAGGTTGTCGACCAACGCCGAGCACTCCTCCTGCGCGCGCCGCAGCGCCGGCAGCTGCTCGGTGCGCGCGACCAGCAGCGTGCCACGCGGCGACAGCAGCCGCGTCGGCGAGAAGCCGGGCGGCGGGGCGGCGAGGAACGGCTTGCTGGCGCGGGTGAGCGCGCGCATCACCGCGTTGCCGTAGGTCTCGGTGAACAGCGCCGCCGAGCGGCCGGTGGTGTGGTAGCCGGGCTGGCTCTCGCGCTCGAGAAGCAGCACGCGGCGGGTCGCCGACAGTTCGAAGGCGAGCGAGGCTCCGGCGATGCCGGCGCCGATCACGACCACGTCGGCGTGGACGACCTCGTGCATGCCGCAAGCATACGGGGCCGTGCCGCCGCGCCGCACGGTGCAGCGATGGACGAGCGCGAGGCAATCGCGCTACGGTGAGCCCGTCGCGCTTGCGCCGGCGCACTGACGCACGTTCCGGCGGCAAGCCTCCAGCCAGTCGAGCCGCGCGCATGCACTCCGAGGCCGCCGTTCCGAGGCGCATCCTTCCCACGATCGTGCTGTCGCAGCTCGCCGGCACCTCGCTGTGGTTCGCCATCAACGCGGTGATGCCCGACCTGCAGCGCGACTGGCAGCTGCCGGCGACCGCGGTCGGCTCGCTGACCTCGGCGGTGCAGTTCGGTTTCATCAGCGGCACTCTGGCCTTCGCGGCGCTGACGATCGCCGACCGCTTCTCGCCGCGGCAGGTCTTCCTGCTCTGCGCGCTCGCCGGTGCAGCCTGCAACGCCGCCGGCGCCCTGCTCGACGGCCGGTACGCAGCGCTGCTGGCGCTGCGCTTCGCCACCGGCTTCTTTCTCGCCGGCATCTACCCGGTCGGCATGAAGATCGCCGCCGGCTGGTACACGCGCGGTCTCGGCGCCGCCCTCGGGCTGCTGGTCGGCGCGCTGGTGCTCGGCACCGCCGCGCCGCACGGCCTGCGCGCTCTCGGCGCGCACTGGCCGTGGCAGTCGGTGATGTGGGCGGTGTCGGCGATCGCCGCCGCCGGCGGAGTGCTGATGTACCTGCTGGTGCCGGACAGCCCGTCGATGCCGCGCGCCGCGCACATCCGGCCGCAGGCGCTGGCGGTGATCTGGACCGACCGCAAGGTGCGCGCGTCGGCCTTCGGCTACTTCGGCCACCAGTGGGAGCTGTACACGTTCTGGGTGCTGGTGCCGGTGATCCTCGCCGGCCGCCTGCACGGCACCGCGGTCTCCGCCGCGTCGTTCGCCGTGATCGGCGCCGGGTTCCTCGGCTGCGCCGTCGGCGGCCTGCTCGTACGGCGCTTCGGCAGCGCGCGGGTCGCTGCCGTGCAGCTCGCCACCAGCGGCCTTTGCTGCGTGCTGGCGCCGCTGCTGCTCGACGCGCCGCTGCCGCTGTACGCCGCCTGGCTGCTCGTCTGGGGCATCACGGTGGTCGGCGACTCGCCGCAGTTCTCCACGCTGACCGCACTGAACTCGCCGCGCGACGCCGTCGGCAGCGTGCTCACCTTCTACAACTGCATCGGTTTCGCGATCACCATCGTCAGCATCGAGCTGTTCACCAGGGCGCTGCAGCACTGGCCGCTTGCCGTCGTGCTGCCGTGGCTGGCGATCGGCCCGGCGCTGGGGCTGCGGGCGCTGTCGCCGCTGCTCGGCCGGACGCGCGACTGATCGAGCAGGCCAGTCCGTCACCGGCGCGCGCGCGGCAGCCACGAAAAGGAAAAGGGGCGACATGCGTCGCCCCTTGTTCCGCAACCCTTCGCCGCGACAGCTCCCCGCCTCGCGAGCCTCGCGCGGCGCGGCGTACGGCTTACTTGCCCTCGGGCTCGCTGATCACGATCGACGAGAAGTTCGGGTCGGTGGTGACCTCTTCGTTGGTGAACGGCAGCCGGATCCAGTCCTTCAGGTAGAAGCGGTAGGTCTGGTCGGCATAGGACGGCGAGGCGGCGTCGGTCGAGTTGGAGTAGGTCAGGAAAGCGCCGACCCTCGGCCCGGCGTCGTCCCAGGTCACCGTCTGGATGTAGCTGCTGCCGTAGCTGACCGCGCGGGCACCGGGCAGCCGCGAGCCGACCGGCGC
>JBHJND010000062.1:0-2629 GCA_048497655.1 Caballeronia novacaledonica | reverse complement strand
GATCGCCGTGTGCCTGGCCACCGCGCCGCAGGTGCTGCTGCTCGACGAGCCGCTGGCCGGCATGGGTGTCGAGGAGAGCGTCCGCATGCTCGAGCTGCTCGAGCAGCTGAAACCCAGGCACGCGATCCTGCTGGTAGAGCACGACATGGACGCAGTGTTCAGGGTCGCCGACCTGATCACGGTGATGGTCAACGGCCGCGTGATCGCCAGCGGCACGCCGCCGGCCGTGCGCGGCAACGCCGAGGTGCAGCGCGCCTATCTCGGCGACGCCCACTGACCGATGGACACCGCCGCCGCGCCCATCGTCGAGGCGAGCGGCCTGCACGTGTACTACGTGCAGAGCCACGTGCTGCACGGCGTGTCGATCGCGGTGCGCGCCGGCGAGGCGGTCGGCCTGCTCGGCCGCAACGGCATGGGCAAGACGACGCTGATCCGCGCGCTGCTCGGCCTGGTGCCGGCCAGCCGCGGACGCGTGCACGTGGGCGGCATCGACGTCACGCAGCAGCCGACCGAGCGGATCGTCCGCCACGGCATCGGCTACGTGCCCGAGGGCCGCGGCATCTTCCCCAACCTGTCGGTGCGCGAGAACCTGGTGATGGGCGCGCGGGCCGGGCGCGATGGCCGCCGCGACTGGACGCTGGAGCGCGTGCTGCAGACCTTTCCGCGGCTGGCCGAGCGGCTCGACCACGGCGGCAACCAGCTCTCCGGCGGCGAGCAGCAGATGCTGGCGATCGGCCGTGCGCTGATGACCAATCCCGACCTGATGATCCTCGACGAGGCCACCGAGGGCCTGGCGCCGCTGGTGGTGGCCGAGATCTGGCGGATCATCGCGCTGATCCGTTCGAGCGGCATCGCTTCGCTGATCGTCGACCGCAACTACCGCGCCGTGCTGGAGCACAGCGACCGCGGCGTGGTGCTGGAGAAGGGCCGCGTCGTGGTCGAAGGAGCCGCGCGCGACCTGCTCGCCGACGAGCAACGACTGCGCAGCCACCTCGGCGTCTGAGTACCCGGGAGCCAGTCCGGCGGGCAACCGGCTGCGGCCCGCCGGCGACGCTCTCTTCGCAGGTTCTCGACAGCCGACCGGCGAACCCTAGCCGCCGGCGATGCGCCCGCCGTGCGTGTAGACGCTGAAGTCCTCGCCGCGCGCGAAGCCGATCAGCGTCTGGCCGCAGTTGTCCGCCACCTGCACCGCCAGCGCCGTCGGCGCCGAGACGGCGGCCAGCACGGCGATCCCGGCGACGGCGCTCTTCTGCACCATCTCGACGCTCGCCCGGCTGGTCACCAGCGCGAAGCCGGCGCGGGTCTCGAAGCCGTTCCGCACCAGCGCGCCGATCAGCTTGTCGAGCGCGTTGTGGCGGCCGACGTCCTCGCGCGCGCAGACGATCGACCCGTCGAGCCCGCACCAGACGGCGCCGTGTGCGGCGCCGGTGCGCCGCTGCAGCGGCTGGGCATCGGCCAGGCCGTCGTAGGCGCGCGCCAGCGCCGCCGGGCCGATGCGCAGCGGCACCTGGGACAGGTCGGGCAGCGGCCGCAGCACCTGGTCGAGGCTCTCGGTGCCGCAGATGCCGCAGCCGGTTCGGCCGGCGAGCGTGCGCCGGTGCTGCTTGAGCAGCGCGAAGGCGGACGAGGCGACCTCGATCGCCAGCGTGACGCCGGCGGCGCCGTCCCGCACCTCGACGCCGTAGCACTGCGACGGCCGGGCGATGCCTTCGCTGAGCGAGAAACCGATCGCGAAATCGTGCAGGTCGGCCGGCGTGGCCAGCATCACCGCGTGCGAGATGCCGTTGTACTCGAAGGCGATCGGCACTTCGCTGGCGACCTCCGCCGTCGCCGCCGCCGATGCGCCGGCACCGAAGCGCTGCACGAACCGCGGTTGGCTCGCCGCCGCGAGGTCGCGCTCGCCGATGGCAGTGCCGGCCAGCGGCTCGATCGCGCCCACTGTGCTCACCCGGCTTCGCCCGCCAGCTCGCGCAGCAGCCGCTGCGCCTGCACGATGGCCACCTGGCGGCGATAGTTCGACGCGGTGACGGTGGTGCGCATCGGGCTCACCTGCTTGCCGATGCGCTTGCCCAGAGCCGCCAGCATCGCCTCGTCGATCGCGCCGCCGCACAACGCGTCGGTGTCGGCCAGCAGCAGCGGCCGCGAATTGGTGCCGGTCAGCGCCAGGCGCAGGCCGGTCAGTCGGCCGCCCTCGAAGATCGCGCGCGCCGCCACGCCCGCCAGCGGGAAGTCCATCGCGCCGCGGATGCGTGCCTTGCGGTAGCCGCTGCGGCTGCCTGCGGGTTGCGGCGCAACGCGCACGGCGACGATCAGTTCGTCCTTCGCCAGCCGCAGAGCGGCGGCGCCATCGTCGGAGTACAGGTCCGCCAGCGGCAGCGTGCGCGTGCCCTGGCTGCCGACGATCTCGAGCGTGGCATCGAGCGCAATCAGCGCCGGCGCCAGGTCGCCACTGAACGCGGCGTGGCAGCGCTTGCCCTGCGGCGCGACGTGGCAGGTTTCGCCGCGGTGCTTCAGGCAATAGTCGTTCGACCGGCGCCACCACTCGCTCTGGTTGTAGAAGACGCAGCGCGTGTCGAGGCACAGGTTGCCGCCGAGCGTGGCCACGGTGCGGTGTCCCGGCCCAGCCACG
>JBHJND010000061.1:0-9435 GCA_048497655.1 Caballeronia novacaledonica | reverse complement strand
GTGCAGGCCGAGGGCGTGGCCGACCGGGTGAAGATCATCCAGGGCGACATCTTCAAGGAGGACTTCAGCAAGGCCACCGTCGTCACCATGTACCTGCTGCCGGAACTGAACCTGTGCGTGCGGCACCGCATCCTGGCGATGGCGCCCGGCACGCGCGTCACCTCGCACGCGTTCACGATGGGCGAGTGGGAGGCCGACGAGTCGTTCGAAGCCGAGTACCGCAACGCCTACCTGTGGATCGTGCCGGCCAGGGTCGGCGGCAGCTGGAACTTCCGCAACGGCAACGGCAGCGTCGACTTCGCGGTCTCGCTGAGCCAGAGCTTCCAGAAGATCGGCGGCGAGGTGACGGTCGGTGGCCGCAGGCAGCCGCTCATCGGCGCCTCGCTGCAGGGCGACAGCATCCGCTTCGCTTTCGCCGACGCCAAGGGCATGACCCAGCACTTCGCCGGCAACGTTCGCGGCAGCACGATCATCGGCTCGCTGCGGGCGTCCGGCGTGGCCGACGCGGAACTCACCGGCACGGCGCAGGCCCCGCTCGCGCCTGCCCCGTGGGCCGAAATGGCCGGCGGTTGCGGTCGCTTCTACGGCAAGTAGGGCACCGCGCGCGACAGGCGAGGCAGCCCGCCGCGGGCGCAAGACATGGCAGCTGCGGCGCCGATCGTCGGCGTGCTGCTCGCGGCAGGCGCCGGCCGACGCTATGACCCGAGCGGCGCGCGCCTGAAACTGCTGCAGGCGTACGCAGGCGGTCCGCAAGCCGGATTGCCGATCGCGGTCGCGGCGCTGCGCAACCTGCTGGCCGTCATCGGCGAGGTGATCGCCGTCGTTCGACCGGCCGAGGGTGACGCACAACGGCAGTTGCATCGGCTGCTGGCGGCCGAGGGCGCGCGGCTGGTCGTCTGCCCGGACGCCGACGCCGGCATGGGCCACTCACTTGCCTGTGGCGTGCAGGCGCGCGGCGACGCCGCCGGCTGGGTGATCGCGCTGGCCGACATGCCGGCGGTGGCGCCGGCGACGATCGCCGCAGTGCGAGATGCAATCGCCGGCGGCGGCGACTCGGCGGCGCCCGTGCATCGCGGCCGGCGCGGTCATCCGGTGGGTTTCCGCAGCCCCTGCCTCGGCGAACTGCTCGCCCTGACCGGCGACGAGGGAGCGCGCAGCGTGCTGGCCGCCCACCCGCCGCTGCTCGTCGACGTCGACGATCCTGGCTGCCTGCTCGACATCGACCGGCCCGCCGAGTAACCGATCGACGCGGCGTCGCCCCTGCACCTGGCGCCTTCGCGGCGCTACAGTTGCGCGCTCCGGCGACCCGCTCGCCGGCTGAGCCCGAAGTCCGTCCGCCACCCGGAGCCCGCCATGCTGATGTCCGCCGAGGCATACCGCGAATCGCTGCGACGTCTGAGGCCCACGGTTTTCGTCGACGGCGAGCGGATCGGTTCGGTAGCCGACGCGCCGCAACTGGCACCTGGCGTGGCGGCGGTGGCCAGGACCTATGAAATGGCGCTCGCAGCGGAGCTGGCACCGGTGATGCAGGCCCGCCTGCCGGGCCTCGACGTGCCGGTGAACCGGATGATCGCGCTGACCCACGACACGGCCGACCTGCTCAACAAGCTGGAAGCCGTGCGGCGCGTCTGTCAGGAGACCGGCTGCGCCCAGCGATACCTCGGCGGCGACGCCCTCAACGCCCTTTACTTCGGCACCCACAGGACCGATGCCGAGCACGGCACCGCCTACCACGACCGGCTCAAGCGCTATCTCGAGCACGTCTATGGCAACGACCTGTCCCTCGGCGTGGCGATGACCGATGCCAAGGGTGACCGTTCGCTGCGCCCCAGCCGGCAGCCGAACCCGGACAGTTACGTGCACATCGTCGGACGAAGCGCGCGCGGCATCGTCATCTCCGGCGCCAAGGCGATCGTCACCGGCGCACCCTACATGCACGAGCTGCTGGTGCTGCCGGGCCGGGCGATGACCGAAGACGACGCGGCGTTCGCCGTCGCCTGCGCGGTGCCGGTCGACGCCGACGGCCTGACGATCGTCGCCCGGCCGGCCGGCCGCCCCGGCGAGGCGGCGGCGACATTCAGCGCCCGCTTCGGCCAGTCGACCGGCGTATGCCTGTTCGACCGCGTGGAAGTGCCCTGGGAGCGGGTGTTTCTCGCCGGCGAATGGGCCGAGGCGGCGCCGATGATCACCAACTACACCAGCCAGCACCGGCAGACCTGCATCGGCGCGCGCGCCGGCTTCGGCGACCTGCTGATCGGCGCCGGCGCGCTGATGACGGAGGCCAACGGCCTCGACCTCGACACGCACTACAGCCTGCGCGACTCGATGGTCGAACTGATCAAGATCGTCGAGGGCTTCTACGCCTGCGGCGTGGCCGCTTCCGTCTACGGCGAGGGCAACGCCGCCGGCAACATCACGCCCGAGCCGGTGTTCGCCAACATCGGCAAGCTGCTGCTGGCAACGCAGATCTACGACATGCACCGGCTCGCGCACCACGTCTCGGGCGGGCTGATCGTCGCCCTGCCCGGGCCGGACGAGGACCACAACCCGGCCACCGCCGGCCGCCTTTCCGAGGTGCTGACCGCGCGCAGCGACATCCCGTACGAGAAGCGGATCGAGGCGGCGCGCTTCGTCGAGGACCTGACCGCCTCCTACCAGGCCGGCTGGTACTCGGTGATCAGCCTGCACGGCGGCGGTTCGCCCGACGCGATGAAGATGGAGATCTTCCGCAACTACCCGCTCGGCAGCAAGGTCGACCTCGTCGAGCGGCTGCTCGACCGCGGCGTGCTGGCCGACGCGACGCGCAGGATCACCCGCAACCGGCAGCCGGGGCGCTGCTGCGCCGCCGGTTGCCAGATGACGGAGCTGCCGGCGGTGGCAACCGCGCCGCTGCCGGCCCCGCCGGGGTGCGCCCGCCCGGCCGCCGCGGCGCCGGCCGAACCCCACACCCTCGCCCGGTAGGTCGCCCATGCGCACACACCGTGACGACTCTCTGCTTCTGGTCATCGACATCCAGGGCAGGCTGGCGCCGCACGTGGCCGGCCACGAACAGCTGATCCGCCGCGCCGAAGCGCTGCTGTCGGTCGCGACGCTCTGCGGCATGCCCAAGCTGCTCACCGAGCACTGCCCGGCGCAGATCGGCGCGGCGATCGAGCCGATGCGCAGCCGCTTTTCCGCCGGCGAGATCTTCGAGAAGACCTGCTTCGGCGCCGCCGACCATAAGGAATTCGTCGACCGTGTCCGGCAGAGCGGGCGAACGACTGTCGTAGTCACGGGCATGGAGGCCCACGTGTGCGTGATGCAGACCGTGCTCGGACTGCGCGCCCACGGCCTCGAGGTGGTCGTCGTCGCCGATGCCGTCGGCTCGCGCGAGGCGCGACAGCTCGACCGGGAAGTGGCGTTGCGTCGAATGGAACAGGCCGGCTGTTCGCTCGCCGGCACGGAGACCGTGCTCTTCGAGTGGGCGGGCAGCGCCACCGATCGCCACTTCCGTGACATTCTGGCCGCCGTCAAGGCGCTCTGATTGCGTCCGGCCTGCCACGACGGGTGGCAGGTCGTAAGGGATTGCACGGATCAAGCCGATGCGGTCACGAATCCTCGGCCAATCGGCGCGACAATCACTCGACGCGCATCCACGCGTTCGCGCATCGCGGTTGCAGCAACCGGAAACCCGGGAGGGCCCCATGTACAAGCGCATCCTGCTCGCCTACGACGGTTCCGAGTCCGGGCAGAAGGCACTGCTCGATTCGCTCGACATCGCGCAGTGGAGTCACGCCGAAGTGCATCTGGTCGCGGTGATGCCGCGGCTGGCGACGACCTACGCCGGCCTCGAGGGCGGGCTGTACATCAACGAGAGCGAGGAAGAGGAAAAGGATCGCTTCCAGGCGATCCTAGACGACGGCCTGCACCGGCTGTCGAGCTCCGGCTACCCGGCGCGCGGCGAAGTGGTGGTCGGCGAACCGGTCAGCGAGATCGCTGCCTGTGCGAGGAAGATCGGCGCCGACCTGATCGTCATCGGCCACAAGCACCTGGACAGCTGGGCGGCGCGCTGGTGGCGCGGTTCGACCTCGCCGGCGCTGATCGAGCACGCGCCGTGCAGCGTGCTGGTGTCGATCACCCACTGAAGTAGCCGCGCTCTTTGCCCAGCGCGGCGAGCGCGCCGGCCGCGCGCCGCGCTCACCAGGAGCGGACGGCCCCGGTGTCGAGGTGGACGAAGTTCGAGCGCGGGTAGTAGCCGACACCGCCCTGCCGCAGCGCCAGCGCCGCATCGCGCAGGCGGCGCGTGTCGCGACCCGACAGGCGCAGGTCGATCGCCCGGCCGCGCACGTGCAGGCTGTCCTTCGCCACCCGCTTGCTCTGCTCGCGCAACATCCGGTTGGTCTGCTCGGAGCGGTAGGCCGAGACCACCTCGTAGGTGCCCTCGCCGCAGGCGAGATTCAGGGCGTGCATCTGGTCGAACAGCGCGGCGTCGAACTGGCAAGTCTCGCCGGTGCGGAAATCGCGCAGCATGCCGTTGAGCGAGGCCAACGCATCGGCGATGTACTCGCCGTCCTCGTAGTAGACGAGGCTCAGCCTCTCGCTGGTGTGCGTGTGATACAAGGAAATCGACCTCGGCGCCGAGGCCCAGGCCGCCGGCGAAAAGGGCAGCGCCAGCGACAGCGCCGCCCAGCCGAAGGCGCGCAGCAGCCGGCGGCGCGCGGTGTCCTGGCATGCGGAACGGAATTGCATGTGGATCGACCCGATGTCCTGCTCGTCAAAGTGGGCGATATTACAGGGGCAGCGTCGGTCGCCCGCCTCGGCCGAGTGCACTAATGCGGTATCTGCTGGCACATGCCGCCCGCTCCCCGGCGCCCGTCCGCGGGCTGCGCGGCGCCGATGGCTGCCGTGGCTGCTGGTCGGCGTGGCCGTCATGGTCGCCGCCGCCGAGGCCACACCCGGCGAGGCGCTCCGGCAACGGGTCGAGACCCTGCGCGCGGCCGGCGATGACCGGATCGGCGCCGGCTCCGCGCCGGCCCGGGCGCTGATCGCCTCGCTTTACGAGAGGCGCGGTTTCGCGCCGTTCTGGTCCGATCCGCGGCGCGCCGACGCGTTGCTGGCGGCGATCGATGCCAGCAGCACGCACGGCCTCGACCCGCGCGACTACCACGCCGAACTGCTCGTGCGCCCGCGGACCTCGGCAGCCGGGGACGCCTACCACGAGCGGGCCTCGGCGGAGCGCGAACTGCTGCTCACCGACGCCTACGTGCGGCTGGCCTACCACCTGCACTTCGGCAAGGCCGATCCCCGCGCACTGCAGCCCGGCTGGAACTTCGCCCGCTCGCTCGACGGGGCCGATCCTGCCGACGCGCTGTCCAGGCTGCTGGCCGCGCCCGACCCGGCAACCGCGCTCGAGGACCTGGCGCCTCGACTGGCGCAGTATCGAGCGCTGCGCGACGCACTGGCCCGGCTGCGTGCCATCGAGCAGCGCGGCGGCTGGCCGCGGGTCGACGACGGGCCGGCGCTCGAGACCGGGTCGGCCGGGCCGCGCGTGCAGCAGTTGCGCGAGCGCCTGCTCGCCGGCGGCGACCTGCCGGCCGGCGCCGGCGATGCCGGTTTCGACCAGGACCTGCAGGCCGCGGTGCGCCGGTTCCAGGCGCGCCACGGCCTGGATACCGACGGCGTCGTCGGCCGCGCGACACTGGCAGCCTTGGACGTCCCCGTCGGCGCGCGCATCGCCCAGGTTCGGGCCAACCTCGAACGGCTGCGCTGGGTGGCGCGCGAACTGGGCGGCGACTACCTGCTGGTCGACATCGCCGGCTTCCGCGCCGAACTGTGGCTTGACCATGAACTGGCCTGGCAGGCGCGCGTGGTCGTCGGCCGGCCGTACCGCACGACGCCGGAGTTCCGCGCGCCGATGAAGTACCTGGTGCTCAACCCCGAGTGGAACGTGCCGCCGACGATCCTGCGCGAGGACGTGCTGCCGAAGGTGATCCGCGACCCCGGCTACCTCGGACGGCACCGGATGCGCGTGCTCGACCACGCGGGCCGGCCCGTCGACCCGGCGTCGATCGACTGGCAGCGCTACCGCGGCGAACCGCGCGGCTTTCCCTACCAGATCGTCCAGGCGCCGGGGCAGGACAACCCGCTCGGCGGCATCAAGTTCATGTTTCCCAACGAGCACGCCGTCTACCTGCACGACACGCCGACGTGGGCGCTGTTCGACCGCAGCGTGCGCGCCTACAGCTCGGGCTGCATCCGCATCGACCGGCCGCTCGACCTGGCGGTACTGCTGCTCGACGATCGGCAGCGCTGGAGCCGCGAGCAGTTGCAGCAGGCCATCGCCGCCGGCGAGACCTTGACGGTCCCGGCGCGACGCACAGTGCCGGTAATGCTGCTTTACTTCACCGCCGTCGCCGCGACCGATGGCGAAGTGGAGTTCCGGGGGGATCTGTACGACCGCGATGCGCCGATCCTCCGGGCGCTGGCCGCGCCGTTCCGCTTCGCACCGGTGGACGCCGGCAGGCGGGCCGCGTCGCCGCGTTAGCGGCACTCAGGCGCCGACGCGCCGGTGGGCGCCGCGCGCTAGCTGTCGCCGCACCAGTCGACGGCGCCGCGCCCGCGGGCGGCGAGGAATCCGTTGGCCCGCGAGAAGTGCCGGCAGCCGAGGAACGGCTGCGGCGGGCGACGCGCCGACAGCGGGCTCGGGTGGTTGGCGGTCAGGATGCAATGGGCATTGCCGGCGGCGGCGATCCGCTGCTGCGCGGCCTGGGCGTGTGCGCCCCAGAGCATGAAGACCTTCGGCCTCGCGTCGCTCGCCAGCGCGTCGATCAGCGAGCCGGTGAACGCCTCCCAGCCCCTGCCGGCGTGGCTCGCCGGCGCACCCTGCTCGACGGTCAGCACCGCGTTGAGCAGCAGCACTCCCTGCCGCGCCCAGCGCTCCAGGTTGCCCGAAGCGGGGACAGCGCAGCCGAGGTCGCTGCGCAACTCGAGGAAGATGTTGCGCAGGCTGGGCGGCTCACGCACGCCGTCCGGCACCGAGAACGCCAGCCCGTGCGCCTGGCCGGCGCCGTGATAAGGGTCCTGGCCGAGGATCACCGCGCGCACGCCGGCAAGCGGCGTCAGTTCCAGCGCGTGCAGCGGGCGCGGCGGATAGATCGTCGCTCCGGCAGCGGCGCGCTGCGACAGGAACGATTGCAGCGCCATGCCCCGCGCCGAACCGGCGAAACGCTCCGCCAGAACGCGCCAGTCGGCGGGCAGCGCGGCGATGTGGGCATCGAGTGGCGATGGGGACATGGGCAGGCAGCGGCCGCACGGTCGCGGCGGGCCGAACGATACCGGGCGGTGCCGGCGCACGGCCGGCTCTAAACTGCCTCGCGTCCCGCACAAGTCCAGCCGCAACGATGAGCGCGCCAGCCGCCCCTGCCGAAGCCCGCGAACGACGCGCGGCGTGGGAACTGCTGCTCAACGTGGCGCACGCCATCGACCACTGGGTGCTGCTGATCTTCGCCACCGCGGTGTCGAGCATCGCCGTGGACTTCGGCTTTTCGCGCTGGGAAGACCTGATGCCGTATGCGACCGGCGCCTTCTTCGCCTTCGGCCTCGGCTCGCTGCCGGCAGGCCGGCTCGGCGACACCTGGGGCAGGCGGCCGATGATGCTGGCCTTCTTCTACGGCCTCGGCGCCTCGCTGCTGCTGGTCGCGCTTGCCCAGGGGCCGTGGCAGATCGCCGCCGCGCTGACGCTGATGGGGGTCTTCTCGTCGATCTACCACCCGGTCGGCATTCCCATGCTGCTGCGCGACGCCAGGCGACCGGGGCGCACGATCGGCGTCAACGGCCTGGCCGGCAACCTCGGCATCGCGCTGGCGGCACTGGTCACCGGGCTGATCGTCAAGTACCTCGGCTGGCGGGTCGCCTTTGCCGTGCCGGCGCTGGTGTCGATCGGCTGCGGCCTGCTCTTTGCGCGCCTGTCGCCGCCCGAGGGCGAGCCGCCGACGCGGCGCAAGCCGGCCGCCGCGGCGTTGCCGCCGGGGGTGCTGGTGCGCGTGGTGGCGGTGATCACCGTGATCGCCACCACCAGCGCCCTGCTGTTCAACTTCACCACCAACGGCAACACCGAGCTGATGCGCGAGCGGATGGCGGCGGTGGTCACCGACCCGGCCGCACTGGGCCTGCTGCTTGCGCTGGTCTACTCGATCGCTTCGCTCGCGCAGCTGCTGGTGGGCCATCTGATCGACCGCGTGCCGATCAAGCGGCTGCTGCTTTCGATCGTCGCGCTGCAGGTGCCGCTGTTCCTGCTCGCCTCGCAGGCGCACGGCTGGTCGTTCTTCGTGCTGATCGTGCTGTTCATGGGCGTGGTGTTCGGCGCGATCCCGTTCATCGACGCCGTCATCGTGCGCTTCGTCGACGACCGCGTCCGCTCGCAGGTGGCGGGCGCGAGGCTGGCGATCTCGTTTTCGATCAGCTCGCTGGCCGTCTACCTGCTCGGCCCGGTGGTGAAGAACTCCGGCTTCGACTTCCTGCTGCTGACGATGGCGGGCATCGCCGTGGTGACGCTGGCTGCAGCGGTCTGGCTGCCGGGCACGGCGCGGCAATAGCTGCGACGACCCCCGCGGGCGCCGGACGCTGCCCCGCGGCAGGCCGGCGACATCGGCGGTGCCGACCCGTCAGCCGAACAGCCGCGCCAGTTCCGCGCCGGGATCGGCGGCGCGCATGAACGCCTCGCCGACCAGGAAGGCGTGCACGCCGGCGGCGCGCATGGCCGCCACGTCGGCCGGGACCAGGATGCCGCTTTCGGTGATCACCAGCCGGCTGCTGTCGACGCGCGGCAGCAGGTCGAGCGTGGTGGACAACCGAACCTCGAAGCTGCGCAGGTCCCGGTTGTTGATGCCGATCAGCCGCGTCTTCATGGCCAGCGCCGCTTCCAGCTCACGGGCGTCGTGCACCTCGACCAGCACCGCCATGCCGAGTTCGCGCGCCGCCGCCTCCAGCTCGGCGAGCTGCGCCGGCGCCAGGGCGGCGACGATCAGCAGGATGCAGTCGGCGCCCCAGGCGCGCGCCTGCGCGACCTGGTACTCGTCGACGATGAAGTCCTTGCGCAGCGCCGGCAGGCCGCTCGCCCGGCGCGCGTCGTCCAGATACTCCGGCGCGCCCTGGAAGAACTGCACGTCGGTCAGCACCGACAGGCAGGCCGCACCGCCGCGCGCGTAGCTGGCGCCGATCGCCGCCGGGTCGAAGTCCGCGCGCAGCACGCCCTTCGACGGCGAAGCCTTCTTGACCTCGGCGATCACCGCCGCGCGGCCGGCGCCGACGCGGGCGCGCAGGGCGCCCTCGAAGTCGCGCAGGTCGCGCCGCTCCGCCGCGCGCGCTCGCAGCGCCGACAGCGGCTCGATCGCCTTGGCGGCGGCGATCTCCTCGCTCTTGACGGCGAGGATCTTCTGCAGGATGTCGGTCATCGGC
>JBHJND010000060.1:0-4577 GCA_048497655.1 Caballeronia novacaledonica | reverse complement strand
TGCTCCGGCCGCACGCGGCTGCCAAGCGTGTCGACGACTTCGCCGTCGACGCGTACCCAGCCGGCGGCGATCCACTCGTCGGCTTCGCGGCGCGAGGCTAGCCCCAGCTCGCTCATCCGCTTCGAAAGCCGCGGCAGCTCGTCGCCGCCCGGCGCGGTGTGGGCGCCCTGCCGCGGTCCGCGGGCCGGCGGCCGGCCTGCGGCGGGTCGGGCGGGTGGGTGCGGCTTCATCGAGGGTCGGCGGGCGGTGGCTTTGAAGCCAAGTGTCGCATTGAACGCGGCGGATCCGGCCGCATTTTGGTGCCTGTGTGAATCGAGGGTGGCGCAATGATCATTTCCTGTCCGCATTGCCGGGCGAAGAACCGTGTCAAGGCGGAGCGCTTAAACGACGAACCGGCCTGCGGCAGCTGCGGCAAGACGCTGCTGGCGGGCAAGCCGGTCGCGCTCGGCGACGACAGCTTCGACGAGGTGCTGACGGCGAGCAGGCGGCCGGTCGTGGTCGACTTCTGGGCGGCCTGGTGCGGGCCCTGTCGCGGCTTCGCGCCGGTGTTCGAGCAGTCGGCCGCCCGACACCCGGAGTGGCTGTTTGCCAAGGTCGACACCGATGCCAGCCCGCAGTTGAGCCAGCAGCTGTCCATCCGCAGCATCCCGACGCTGGCGGTGTTCCGCGATGGCAAGGTCGTCGACCGCGTTAGCGGCGCGCTGCCCGCGGCACAGTTCGAGCAGTGGCTGGCCGCGGCGTTGCGCTGAAAATTCGACTCTGACCCCGATTTTCAGGGCGTGCGCAGGTGCCAGGCCTTGGGCCGCGTGAAGGTCTCGATGCCGTAGGTCGAAAGCGTCAGCCCGATGCCGGAGTGCTTCAAGCCGCTCCACGGCAGGCGCGGGCTGACGCGGTCGCAGCAGTTCCAGTAGACGCTGCCGGCCTCGACCCGGGTCAGGATCCGCTCGGCGCGCGCAGCGTCCTTGGTGTACACGCCGGCGGTCAGCCCGTACTCGGTGTCGTTCATCAGCCGCACCGCCTCGTCGTCGTCGGCCACCTTCTGGATGCCGATGACCGGGCCGAAGCTCTCCTCGCGCATCAGCGCCATCGTGTGGTTCACGTGGCTGAATACCGTCGGCTCGAACCAGTGGCCGGGCGGATCGAGGCGGCGCCCGCCGGCGAGCAGCTTCGCCCCCTTGGCCCTGGCGTCGGCGACCTGCGCCTCGAGCAGGTCGAGCTGCGGCGCGCGCGTGAGCGGGCCGATGTAGCTCGACTCGTCGGTCGGGTCGCCGATCGCGAAGCCCTTCACTTCCCTGACGAAGGCCTCGACGAAGGCGTCGTGCACCTTCACGTGCACGTAGATGCGCTCGACCGAGCAGCAACTCTGCCCGGTGTTGTACATCGCGCCGTCGGCCAGCGATGCGGCGGCGGCGGCGACATCGACGTCCTCGCAGACGTAGGTCGGGTCCTCGCCGCCGAGTTCGAGCTGCAGCCGGATCATCCGCGGCCCAATGGCCTGGGCGATCTTCGCCCCGGTGGCGTACGAGCCGGTGAAGAACACGCCGTCGACGGGCTGCGCCAGCAGCGCCGCCCCGGCTTCGCCGGCGCCGACGATCACCTGGAAGACGTCCTGCGGCACGCCCGCCCCGTGCAGCAGGTTGCCGATCTCCAGGCCGGTGAGCGTCGCATATTCGCTCGGCTTGTACAGCACGGCGTTGCCGGCGAGCAGCGCCGGCACGAAGACGTTGGCGCCGACGAAATACGGATAGTTCCAGGCCGAGATGTTGGCGATCACGCCGAGCGGCTCGTGCGTGATGCGTTCGTGCATGCCGTCGGCGTCGTGCACCGTGCGCGGCGCCAGCGTCGCGTCGGCGGCATCCAGGAAGAAGTCGATCCGGCCGAGCAGGCCGTTCAGTTCGTTGCGCGACTGGCGGATCGGCTTGCCGACCTCCGAGGTCAGGATGGCCGCCAGCCTCTCCAGGTGGCCGACGATGCCCTCGCGGAAGCGCCGGATGCAGGCCAGCCTGTGCTCCAGCGGACGCCTCGCCCAGGAGGCCTGCGCCGCGCGCGCGGCGCGGTATTTAGCGGCGACCGACTGGGGCGTGTCGGTCGCGAGTTCGGCGAGCGTGCTGCCGTTGGCCGGATTGGTGACTCTCAGCATCGATGGTGGCGGTCGGTAATGGGCGGCGTAGTAGGCGGCGCAATGGGCGGCGGGTAGATCATCCGCCGTTGCCGCAGGCGGCCATGAAGTCGGCGAGCAGCGGCGCGCCGGGAAGCAGGTGCGCATTGTCGCCGACGTGGAATTCCGGGTGCCACTGCACGCCGGCAACGTACGGCTCCCCGGTTCGGCGGATCGCCTCGATCACGCCGTCGGGCGCGCGCGCCTCGACGACAAAACCGGGCGCTAGGTCCTTGATGCCCTGATGGTGCACGCTGTTGACGGTTGCCGATGCCTGGTCCGCATACAGTCGTGCCAGCCGCGTGCCCGGCTCGATGGCGATCTGGTGGTGGTTGCGGTCGTACAGCTGCGCGCTGCGGTGAAACAGCGGCCCGGGCCTTTGCAGCGCCAGGTCCTGGTACAGCGTGCCGCCGAAGGCGACGTTCAGGACCTGCAGGCCGCGGCAGATGCCGAGCACCGGCTTGCCGCGGGCGACGAAGGCGCGCAGCAGAGCGATCTCGTACTCGTCGCGCACGCGGTCGCCGTTCCACTCCGGCCGCAGCGGCTCTTCGCCGTAGCTGCCGGGCCACATGTCGGAGCCGCCCTCCAGCACCAGTCCGTCGAGCAGGCCGGCGTAGTCGTCGAGCGTCACGTCGCCGCGGCGGGTGTCGCCGTCCGGCGAGGGAACGACCAGCGCCAGCGCTCCCTGCGACTGCACCCAGTGCGCGATCGACTGCTCGACGTACTGCAGCGTCTTGCCGGTGAAGATCGGCCGGCTGGGGTCGGCGTGGAAGAAGCAGGCGGAGATGCCGATGGTCAGGCGCCGCGGCATGTCAGTGACGCCCGGCCGCCGCAAGCCAATCACGGCCCCCTCGGGGGGCAGCGAGCGAAAGCGAGCGTGTGGGTCGTTTCACTTCACAGCGCCTGCTCGAAGAAGCGCGCGAAGTCGGCGGCCTGGCAAGGCCGCGGATTGGTCTGGTGGCAGATGTCCTTCTCCGCGACCTCGACCAGGCGGCCGATCTGCTCGCGCTTCACACCCACTGCTGCGAGATTCGGCGCGATGCCGATGTCCTGCTTCAGCCTTGCCAGCCACGGCACGAAGGCCTCGCCGCCGCCGGCGCCTACCGCGTGCGCCAGTTCGGCGAACTTCGCGGGCACCGCTTCCTGGTTGAAGCGCATCACCGGCTCGATCATCAATGCGTTGGCCAGCCCGTGGTGCAGGTCGCACACGGCGCCGAGTGCGTGCGCGCAGGAGTGCACTGCGCCGAGGTCCTTCTGGAAGGCGATCGCGCCCATCATCGAGGCCATCATCATGTCGCTTCGCGCGGCGAGATTGCCCGGCTCGCGCACTGCGGTGGCCAGCGCGCGGGCGGCGATGCGCGTGCCCTCCAGCGCGATGCCGTCGCACAGCGGGTGGTAGGCGGGCGACAGGTACGACTCGACGTTGTGCGTCAGCGCGTCCACGCCGGTGGCGGCGGTCACCGGCGCCGGCAGCGACAGCGTCAGTTCCGGGTCGGCGAACACCACCCTGGCCAGCAGCTTCGGTGAGAAGACGATGCGCTTCAGGTGCGTGTCGTCCTCCGAAACGACGCTGGAGCGGCCGACCTCGGAGCCGGTGCCGCTGGTGGTCGGCAGGGCGATGAAATAGGGCAGTTCGCCGGTGATCGGCCGCACCTGCGGGTGATCCCAGACGTATTCGAGCACGTGGCCGTCGTGCACCGCCATCAGCGCCACCACCTTGGCCACGTCGAGCGCCGCCCCGCCGCCGAAGCCGATCACGCAGTCGGCCCGGTGCGTCCGGTACGCCGCCGCGCCGTCCATCACCTGCGAGGCGGTCGGGTTGCCGTGGACCCCCGAGTACACGCCGACGTCCAGCCCGGTGCGCAGGTGGGTCATGAACTCGGCGAGCACCGGCAGCGCGGCCAGTGCCCGGTCGGTGACGATCAGCGGCCGGTGCAGGCCGTGGTCGCGCAGGTGCGCGCCGGCGAGCTTACGGGCGCCGGGACCGAAGTAGATCGTGGTCGGGAAGGAGAAGCGGGAGATGGACATGGGTCGGGCGCAGGAACCGGGTTCGCGGTGGTCGGAGCAGGTCGGATGGCGGGTTGGTCGGGGCTGTGCGTCGGTGCGGCGGTTCGCAGGGGGCTGCTGCCGGCAGCGGGCACGGAATGCGTAGCGTAAGCCAGCCGCCGCGCTAGTCGACGCGAACGAAGCGCAGCTCCAGGATGTCGTTCGGCCACGGCACGGGGTGGATGTTCGGCCGCATCACCCAGTTGATCCTGCGCCGGTACAGCGGCAGCAGCGGCAGGTCGTCGGCCATCAGCCGCAGCGCGTCGCCCACCAGCTGCCGGCGGCGGTCGGCATCGGGTTCGACGCGGATCGCGTCGATCAGCCCGTCGAGCTTCGCGCTGGAGTAGCGGCCGCCGTTGAACTGGCCGGCACC
>JBHJND010000059.1:0-5478 GCA_048497655.1 Caballeronia novacaledonica | reverse complement strand
GGTGACCGAGAACCGGGTCGCCCGGCCGCACGAGGAAAGGCCGCTGATCGAGGCCAAGGGCCTGTCGAAGATCTACCGGCTGAAGACCGGGCTGTTCCAACGCAAGACGATCGCCGCCGTGCAGGAGGCGAGCTTCGCACTGTGGCGCGGCCGCACGCTCGGCGTGGTCGGCGAGTCGGGCTCGGGCAAGACCACCATCGGCATGCTGCTGATGCGTCTGGTCGAGGCGAGCACCGGCGAGGTGATGTTCGGCGGCACCGACCTGCTGCGCCTGTCCGAGGCGCAGATGATGGCCTATCGGCGGCGCATCCAGATCATCTTCCAGAACCCGTATGCCAGCCTGAACCCGCGCTTCACCGTCGGCCAGATCCTCACCGAGCCGATGAAGATCCACCGCATCGGCGCCAGCGACGGCGAGCGCTTCGAACGGGCTGCTGCGCTGGCAAGACGCGTCGGCCTGGCTGCCGACAGCATCCACAAGTACCCGCACGAATTCTCCGGCGGCCAGCGGCAGCGGATCGCCATCGCGCGCTGCCTGTCGATGCAGCCCGAGGTGCTGATCTGCGACGAGTCGGTCTCGGCGCTCGACGTGTCGGTGCAGGCCACCGTGCTAAACCTGCTGCTCGACCTGCAGGACGAGTTCGGCATGAGCTACCTCTTTATCAGCCACGACCTGGCGGTGGTCAAGTACATGGCCGACGACATGCTCGTCATGCACGACGGGGCGATCGTCGAGCGCGGCTCGGCGGAGGCGATCTACGAGTCGCCGCAGCACGAGTACACGAAAAAGCTGCTGCTCTCGATCCCGACGGGTTATCGGGCGGCGCAGGCCTGAGGCTTTGAAGATGGGCAGCTCGACGCAGCCCGGTCCCAAGGAACGGCTCGCATCCGGCCTGGCGCGGGTGATCGAAATGCGCCGCGCGTTGCACGCCGATCCGGCGGTCAACGAGCGCTGGCTGGCGGTGAAGCACTGGCAGGCGGGGCGGCTGGCGCGGACCTATCCGGACCTGCTTGCGTCGGCGCGCTACCGGCCGGCGAGCGAGTTCTTTCTCGAGGAACTGTACGGTGCCAAGGACTTCGAGGCCCGTGACAACGAGGCGCTGCGCGTGGTGCCGAAGCTGGCGCGCATGCTGCCCGAGCGTGCGGTCGAGACGATGGCGCTGGCGGTCGAACTGGACGAGACTTCCGAGTCGCTCGACGCCCGGCTGGCCGAGGCGATCAGGCTGCCGGTCGATGCTGCCGGATATGCGCGCGCCTACCGCGAGACCGGCACCCTGGCCGAGCGACAACTGCAGATCGACACCGTCGACCGCATAGGCAGGACCCTGGAGAAGCTGGCGCGCATCCCGCTGCTGTCGGGCATGCTGCACATGATGCGGGCACCGGCCGAGGCGGCCGGCTTCGGCCATCTGCACCACTTCCTGCAGAGCGGCTTCGACGCTTTCCGGGCGATGGGGTCGGCCGGCGAGTTCCTCGCCACGATCCGCAGCCGCGAGACGGTCCTGATGCAGGCGCTGTTCGACGGTCGCACGGCGGAACTCGAGCGGCCGGAGCTGCTCATTCGCGGATGACCCGCGAGCCGAGAATTCGGTCGTGCAGCAGTTGCCGCTGCGGATCGAGGCGGGCCAGGGCGAGCATCGCCAGCAGGCTCGCCGCCAGCGCCAGCAGGCTCGGCAGGCCGCCGATGCCGGTGAGCGCGATCAGCAGCAGTCCCGGCGCGAACAGGCTCCACGCCAGCACGTAGCGCAGCACCGCGCGCGCCGCCGACAGCGTCCTGCCGTCGCGGTCGACGACGCGCAGCCGCCACGACTTCATTGCCAGCGTCTGACCGACGCGCGTCCAGCAGTAGACGAAATAGGCGCCGAGGGTGACGAACAGCACGGCCTGCAGGATCCAGCGCTGCCTCGGCTGCAGGGGGTAGGTCCAGCCGGTCACGGCCAGCAGGGCGTAGCCGGTCACGAAGACGATGCCGAACAGCAGCACCGCCTCGTAGGTCATCACGGCGATCCGCGGCAGGATGCCCGGCGGCGCGGCCTCGCGCGTCGGGACGGGCGCGTGCAGCGGCGGGGCGGGGTTGGCCCGCGTCATCGGCGGGCTCGGCGCGATCGACGCGGCGGCAGGAGGCCGGCCGGCGTCGCCGCTCACTGCTTCTGCCCCGGCCGGGGGATGTCCTTGCGCTGGCCGCGTTCGCTCAGTTCCTTCTTCCTGTCGTCCGGCAGGGACTGGTACTGCTGCACGGCCGACTCGCGGCTTTCGCGCGGCAACTCGTAGGCGCGCTGGAAGTTCTCTCGCGCCGTGCGCCGTTGCTCCGGCGTCAGCCGGGAGAATTCGGCCATCCGCGCCTGCAATCTTGCCTGGCCGTCGGGCGAAAGCCGAGGATACTTGTCGGCGATTTCCAGCCACTTGCGCTTGCTTTCCGGCGAGATCGTCCCCCAGTCGCCGGCCAGCGGGGCCAGCGCCTCGCGCTGCGCAGTCGACAACTGGTTCCAGGCCGGACCCGCGGCGGCCGGAGCGCCCTTCGACTGGGCCAGGGCGGCCGTACCCGAAAGCAACGCCGGGGCGACGAACAGGGCAGCGAGCAGGCGCCGGCGCGCCGTGGCCCGCCTTCGCTGCCGGTCGCCAGCCATACGGGGCCCGCTCAACGTTCTGCCTGCTGCTCGTCCTGCAGCAGGACGCCGAAAACCCGGTCCGCATAGGCTTCCAGCGGCCCCTCGTCGAGGAGCACCGCGAAGTCCAGCGCTGCCAGACGACGGATCTCGAGTTCTTCCTGCCAGTGGCTGATGGCCACGAAGCCGATGGCCAACGCGACCAGCGGGGCGATCCAGCCGGCACCACGCCACCAACTCCAAGCGCCGCGACCGCCGTCGACCGATGGCCCGCCGGCGGTGGCCAACTGCAGCGCCGGCAGGCGCACGGTCGCCGGGCCGCTGCGCCGCTGGCGGGCGAGGGCGCGGCTGCGCGCCTGCTCCAGGCGGAGCACCGTCCGGTAGTCGAGCCGCTCGGCCCCGTCGTTCAGGGCCTGCCGGACCCGGAATCCGAATTCGTCGTGGTTCATAGGGTTATGCCGCGCTCCCTCAGGGCCTTGGCCAGCGCGTGCGTCGCGCGCGAGCAGTGGGTCTTTACGCTTCCCTCGGAGCAGCCCATCGCCGCGGCCGCTTCAGCCGTGTCGAGGTCTTCCCAGTAACGAAGCAGGAAGGCCTCCCGTTGACGGGCCGGAAGCCTGGCCACCTCTTCCTCGATGATCGCCACGATCTGCTCCCGCTCGTAGCTGGCCTCGGTGCTCTCGGTCCGGGTGTCGCCGCTCGCCTCCAGGGTTTCCAGGGGGTCGGTGTCGGACTCGGCGTCCGGGTTCAGCGAGGAGAACAAGGTCACCCAGGTCGAGCGGACCTTGGTGCGACGGAAGAAGTCGTGGATCGCGTTCTGCAGGATCCGAGTGAACAGCGGCGGCAGTTCGGCCGCCGGCCGGTCGCCGTAGTTCTCGGCAATCTTCATCATCGCGTCCTGGACGATGTCGAGCGCGTGCGACTCGTCCCGCACTGCGAAAACCGCCTGCTTGAACGCGCGCCGCTCGACGCCGGCCAGAAACTCTGACAGTTCTTCTCGGGTGGCCATCGGCCGGGGCAGCCGGCGTCCGTGCGCCCGGCGGCCTGCCGTCAGTTGGGGTTCGGTCGATCCTAACAGAGGGGGCAGACGGGTCTTCTGCGCCCGCCGTCGTTTGCCCATTCTGATGCAGTGCAGTATCGTGCGCGGTCTTGCACCACAAGAAGCACTTAGCCCGGAGCAGCCCACCACGTTGCATCGATCACGCTAAACGCGCTCGCCGCACCATCGGCCACAAGCCGGCAGGGAACGGCATCCAATCAATCTCCCGTGGATCTTGAGAGGAGTCGCAGCATGCAGTCCGTCAGCGCGGACACCGCCGCAGACAGCCGGCCGGAATCGCAAACTGAGCAGCTAACGGGCGCCGAGATCGTCGTGCGGTGCCTGCACGAAGAAGGGGTCGAGCACGTCTTCGGTTATCCCGGCGGCGCCGTCCTCTACATTTACGACGCGATCTTCAAGCAGGACAGGTTCCAGCACATCCTGGTGCGGCACGAGCAGGCCGCCGTGCACGCCGCCGACGCCTATTCGCGCTCCAGCCAGAAGACCGGCGTGGCGCTGGTGACCAGCGGGCCGGGCGTGACCAACGCGGTCACCGGCATCGCCACCGCCTACATGGACTCGATCCCGGTGGTGATCATCACCGGCCAGGTGCCCACCCACGCGATCGGCCAGGACGCCTTCCAGGAGTGCGACACGGTCGGCATCACGCGGCCGTGCGTCAAGCACAACTTCCTGGTCAAGGACGTGCGCGACCTCGCCTCGACCATCGCCAAGGCCTTCTTCATCGCCCGCAGCGGCCGGCCGGGCCCGGTGCTGGTCGACATCCCGAAGGACGTCAGCGTCGCCCGCTGCAGGTTCGACTACCCGCGGCAGCTGTCGATGCGCTCGTACAACCCGGTGCTCAAGGGGCACCAGGGGCAGATCAAGAAGGCGGTGCAGCTGCTCGCCGCGGCCGAGCGGCCGATGATCTACACCGGCGGCGGGGTGATCCTGTCCGATTCCAGCGACCTGCTGAACCGCCTGGTCGGCCTGCTCGGCTACCCCTGCACCAACACGCTGATGGGGCTGGGCGTGGTGAAGGCCTCGGATGCGCGCTTCGTCGGCATGCCCGGCATGCACGGCACCTACGAGGCCAACATGGCGATGCAGGACTGCGACGTCCTGCTGGCCATCGGCGCGCGCTTCGACGACCGGGTGATCGGCAACCCGAAGCACTTCGCGCAGAACCAGCGCAAGATCATCCACATCGACGTCGACCCCTCGTCGATCTCCAAGCGGGTGAAGGTCGACGTGCCGATCGTCGGCGACGTCAGGGAAGTGATGACCGAGCTGCTGGCGCAGCTGGAGGCGGCGCCGCCGCGCGCCAACACCGCGGCGCTGAAGGCCTGGTGGGAGCGCATCGATGAGTGGCGCAGGCGCGACTGCCTGAAGTACGACCGCGCCAGCGCCCTGATCAAGCCGCAGTCGGTCGTCGAGACGCTGTGGAAGGTCACCGGCGGCGACGCCTTCATCACCTCCGATGTCGGCCAGCACCAGATGTGGGCAGCGCAGTACTACCGCTTCGACAAGCCGCGCCGCTGGATCAACTCCGGCGGGCTGGGCACGATGGGTGTGGGCCTGCCCTACGCGATGGGCGTGCAGATGGCCAACCCCGGCGCGCAGGTGGCGGTGATCACCGGCGAGGCGTCGGTGCAGATGTGCATCCAGGAGCTGTCGACCTGCAAGCAGTACAAGCTGACGCCGAAGATCGTCAACCTGAACAACCGCTACCTGGGCATGGTGCGGCAGTGGCAGCAGATCGACTACGGCAGCCGCTACTCGAGCTCGTACATGGACGCGCTGCCGGACTTCGTCAGGCTGGCCGAGAGCTACGGG
>JBHJND010000058.1:0-1785 GCA_048497655.1 Caballeronia novacaledonica | reverse complement strand
CGGCCGCAGTCGCTGCCAGCGCGTTGTGCACGTTGTGCAGCCCCGGCACGGCGACGCGGGTCCTGATGAGGCCAACCGGGGTGGCGATCTCCAGTTCCGTGCCATCGGCCTGCCGCGTGCACTCCGCGGTGACGGTCGCATCGGCGGTGCGCGCGAAGTCGACGATGCGGCGCGTGCCGGCGAGGTTGCGCCAGACGGAGGCGCAGGGGTCGTCGGCTGGGAAGACAGCGACGCCGTCGGGCGCCAGCGCGGCGATCGCCGCGCCGTTCTCGTGCGCCGTGGCCTCGACGCTGCCGAGGAACTCCTGGTGCTCGCGCTGCGCGTTGTTGACCAGCGCCACGGTCGGCTGCGCCAGCTGCGCGAGATAGGCGATCTCGCCCGGGTGGTTCATGCCCAGTTCGAGCACCGCCGCCCTGTGGCTGGCGGTGAGTTCGAACAGCATCAGCGGCAGGCCGATGTCGTTGTTGAGGTTGCCGCGCGTGGCCAGACGACGCGCCGGCCCGAAGGCGCGCGCCAGGATGCCGGCGAGCATCTGCGTCACGGTCGTCTTGCCGTTGCTGCCGGCGACCGCGATCAGCGGCAGGCGGAAGCGCCTCCGCCAGGCTGCGGCGGCAAGGCCCAGCGCGCGGCGGCTGCCCGGCACGATCACCTGCGTCAGCGCCGCGTCGAGCGGCTGCTCGACGAGGGCGATCGTGGCGCCGGCGCGCGCCGCGTCGGCGACGAAGGCGTGACCGTCGAAGCGCTCGCCGCGCAGGGCGACGAACAGGCAGCCGGCGCGGATCTGCCGCGAATCGCTGCACACCGACGTGAAGCGCGCAGCCGCGTCGCCATGGACGACAGCGCCGGGGATGCTGGCGGCAAGCTCGGCAGCGCTCAGCATGTCACCCCCAGCCGGGCTTCGAGCGCTGCCCGCGCCTGCCGGACATCCGAGAACGGCCGCTTCACGCCGCCGACATCCTGCGTCGCCTCGTGGCCCTTGCCGGCGATCAGCACCACGTCGCGCTCGTCCGCGGCGAGGATCGCATGCTCGATGGCTTCCGTGCGGTCGAGGATGATCTCCACCTCGAGCCACGAGGGCGCGCCGGCTGCCACCGCAACCGCGATCGCCGCCGGCTCCTCGCGCCGCGGATTGTCGGAGGTGATGACGACGCGGTCGGCGTGCCGGGTCGCCGCCGCGCCCATCGGGGCGCGCTTGCCCGGATCGCGGTCGCCACCGGCGCCGAAGACGATCCACAGCGTGCCGCCGCGCGCCGCCGCCTGCGGCCGCAGCGCCAGCAACGCCTGCTCGATGGCGTCGGCGGTGTGCGCATAGTCGACTACCACCAGCGGTTCGTCGCCAGCCCCGGTACCGACGCGCTGCATGCGCCCGGGAGGGGGCTGCAGCATGGGCGCGACGCGGCAGGCAGCGGCGAAGTCCATGCCGCACGCAAGAGCCGCACCGATCGTGGCCAGCAGGTTCGAGACGTTGAAGCTGCCGACCAGCGGCACCGCCACCCGCTGCTCGCTGCGCCCGCACTGCAGCGTGAACGCGAGGCCATCGGCTCCGGCACGGACATCACGCGCAGCAAGCAGTTGCGTCGCGGCCTCAGCAGTCGCTGGGTCGATCCCGCCCGCGGCAGTCGTGAAGCCGGTGACCTGCGGCCCGTCCCTGCCAGCCCGTTGAGCAAGGCGCGCGGCCAGCCGGCGCCCGGCGGGGTCATCGAAATTCAGCACGGCAGCGCCGAGCGTCGGCCAGTCGAACAGCAGCGCCTTGGCGGCCTCGTAGGCCTGCATCGTGCCGTGGTA
>JBHJND010000057.1:0-2418 GCA_048497655.1 Caballeronia novacaledonica | reverse complement strand
TCCAGGCGCCGGCGGCGTACTTGTTGGCCTCGGCCATCGTCGGATAGGTGTGGATGGTGCCGAGGATCTTGTTCAGCCCGATGCCGTGCTTCATCGCCAGCACGTACTCGGCGAGCAGGTCGCCGGCGTGCTCGCCGGCGACGGTCACGCCGAGGATGCGGTCGGTGCCCGGCGCGGTCAGCACCTTGACGAAGCCGTGCGCCTCCTCGTCGGCGATCGCCCGGTCGAGGTCGTCGATGCCGTAGACGGTGACCTCGTGGGCCACGTTCTTCTCCTTCGCCTCCTGCTCGTTCAGGCCGACGCGCGCGACCTCCGGCTCGGTGAAGGTGGTCCACGGGATGACCCGGTAGTCGGCCTTGAAGCGGCGGAAGCCGCCGAACAGCGCGTTGACCGCCGCGTACCACGCCTGGTGGGCGGCGGTGTGGGTGAACTGGAACGGGCCGGCGACGTCGCCGGCAGCGTAGATGTTGGGGTAGAGGGTCTGCAGGTACTCGTCGGTCTCGACGGTGCGCGCCTTGGTGGTGCCGATGCCGAGTTCCTCCAGGCCGTAGCCGGCGGTGTTGGCGATGCGTCCCACGGCGACCAGCACCTCGTCGAAGGCGATGTGCACGTCGCGGCCCTTGCCGTCGCCCTCGACCGTCTCGGCCACCAGTACCTTCTCGCCGTTCTCGATCAGGAACTGCTTCGCCCTGTGGCCAACCAGCACGCGGATGCCCTCGGCCTCGAAGCGGCTGCGCACCAGCGCCGAGACCTCGTCGTCCTCGCGGACCAGCAGGCGCGGCAGCATCTCGACCTGCGTCACCGTGCTGCCCAGGCGGGCGAAGGCCTGCGCCAACTCGCAGCCGATCGGCCCGCCGCCGAGCACTACCAGCCGCTTCGGAGCCGCGCGCAGGTTCCACACCGTGTCGGAAGTGAGGTAGCCGACCTCGGCCAGGCCGGGGATCGGCGGCACGAAGGGTCGCGCGCCGGCGGCGATGACGATGTTCTTCGTCGACAGCGTCCGGGTGCCGCCGTCGGTGGCCACCTCGACCGTCCACGGCGAGGTGATCCTCGCCGTGCCGGCGATGCACTCTACGCCGAGCGCCGTGTAGCGCTCGACCGAGTCGTGCGGCTCGATCGCGGTGACCACCCGCTGCACGCGCTGCATGACCTCGGCGAAATCGAAATCGGCGCTCGCCCGCGCGATGCCGAACTCCCGGCTGCGCGCGATGTGGCTGAGCAGCCGGGCCGAGCGGATCAGCGCCTTGCTCGGCACGCAGCCGGTGTTCAGGCAGTCGCCGCCCATGCGGTGCTTCTCGACCAGCGCCACCTTGGCCCTGGTGGCGGCGGCGATGTAGGCCGACACCAGGCCGGCGGAGCCGGCGCCGATCACCACCATGTTGTAGTCGTAGCTGGCCGGACGCCGGTCGGCCCACTTCGCGTAGACCTTGCGCGCCTTGACCGCATCGAGCAACTTCTTCGCCACCAGCGGAAAGATGCCGAGCAGCGCGAAGGCGAGGACAAGCCCCGGCGAGATGCGGAACTGGCCCAGTTGCGTGCCGGCGTAGACGTAGACCACCGTGCCGGCCAGCATGCCGAGCTGGCTGACCCAGTAGAAGGTCCGGGTGCGGATCGAGGTCAGCCCCATCGCCAGGTTGATCAGCCAGAAGGGGAACAGCGGCACCAGGCGCAGCGCGAAGAGATAGAAGGCGCCTTCCCTGGCCACGCCGTCGTCGATCGCCTTGAGCCGCTCGCCGAGGCGCGTTCGCACCCAGTCGCGCAGCAGGAAGCGGGAGACCAGGAAGGCCAGCGTGGCACCGATCGACGAGGCGAAGGACACCAGCACGGTGCCGGCCAGCAGGCCGAAGATCGCACCGCCGGCGAGCGTCATGATCGCGGCGCCGGGCAGCGACAGCGCCGTGACCGCCACGTAGACGGCGAAGAAGGCCGCCGCCGTCTGCCACGGTTGCGCGGCGTAATAGGCGTCGATCTTCGCCCGGCTGGCCTGGAAGAACTCCAGGCTCAGGTACTGCTTCAGGTCGAAGACGAAGAAGGCAGCGATCGCGGCAGCGATCACGGCCAGAAGCAGCAGGCGTTTCCTGTCCATCGGTTGCCCTTGCGCGGCCTCCGCGCCTTGCTCCGTGGGGTCGACGCTTCGCAACGGCCTCACGCCCTCATGCCAGTGCCCCGCCGCAGGAGGAGCCCTGGCCGGCGGTGCAGCCGTAGCAGTGGTCGGCCACCACGATCGGGTTGCCTTCGAGGTCCATCTCCAGCCAGTCGTCGAGGTGCAGGCGGCCGTGGCGCTGCCCCGCCTCGTGCAGGTGCAGGCCGAGCATCTGGTTGAAGTCGCAGTCGTACAGGAATCCCTGCCAGTCGACCGAGACCAGCGTGCGGCACATCACCTGGTCGACGTTCTCCGGCCGGTGCGCGGCGCGCAGC
>JBHJND010000056.1:0-4890 GCA_048497655.1 Caballeronia novacaledonica | reverse complement strand
TCCGGTTCGGCCTCGGCAAGCGGTTGCGGCGCGGGCTCCGGCTCGACCGCGGGCTCGGCCGCGGGCGGCGGCTCCTTTGCCGCCGCCAGGTCTTCCCCGAACGCGCCGATCGGCGGTGCCTCGACCGGCGCCGGTTCGGCTGCCGGCACCGGCGCAACGACCGGGGCCGGCCGGGGCCGCGGCGGCGGAGGCGGTGGCGGAGGCGGTGGCGCGGCAGCCGCAGGCGGCGCCGGCGGCGGCAGCAGCCGCGCGGTGACGGTCGCTTCCTCCGCCGGCCGTTGCGGCTCGCCGCCGGAGAGGATCCGATTCACGCGCTCGAGCACCAAGGCATGCGCCAGCAGCGTGGCGAGCAGTACCGCGGCAGCACGCGCAGCGACGGATCGTGCCGGAGCGACGGACAATGTGGACATTCGGGGCCTGCTACACCCTTCAACGGCCGGGCGCCGCGACGCGTCGACCTCGCTTCTTGCGCACGACGGCTGACCGCTAAGATACCCGCGATCCCCCGGGCGATATCACGACGATGAAGCTTGCGACCCTGCGCGACGGCTCCCGCGACGGCCAGTTGATCGTCGTCTCGCGCGACCTGGCCACGGCCCACCTGGCCAGCGGCATCGCCGGCCGGCTGCAGCAGTTGCTCGACGACTGGAACTTCATCGCGCCGCAGCTGGCCGACCTGTACCAGACGCTGTCCGAGGGACGCGCCCGCCACGCGTTCCCCTTCGCTCCCCGCCAGTGCATGGCTCCGCTGCCGCGTGCCTACCAGTGGGCGGACGGCTCGGCCTATGTCAACCACGTCGAGCTGGTGCGCAAGGCACGGGGCGCCGAGATGCCGGAGTCGTTCTGGACCGACCCGCTGATGTACCAGGGCGGCTCCGACGACCTGCTCGGCCCCTGCGACGACATCGTCTGCGCAGACGAGGACTTCGGCATCGACTTCGAGGCCGAGGTGACGGTGGTCACCGACGACGTGCCGATGGGCACCGCGGCCGAGCAGGCGGGCAGCCACATCCGGCTGCTGATGCTCGCCAACGACGTCTCCTTGCGCAACCTGATCCCGGCGGAACTGGCCAAGGGTTTCGGCTTCTTCCAGAGCAAGCCGGCGACCGCCTTCTCGCCGGTGGCGGTCACGCCCGACGAGCTGGGCGATGCCTGGGACGGACGCCGGGTGAGCCTGCCGCTGGTGGTGCACTGGAACGGCGAGAAGGTCGGCGCCGCCGAGGCCGGCGTCGACATGGTGTTCGACTTCCCGCAACTGATCGCGCATCTGGCCGGGACCCGCAACGCGCGGGCCGGCAGCATCGTCGGCTCGGGCACGGTCAGCAACAAGGACCCGGCGAAGGGCTACTCGTGCATCGCCGAGAAGCGGGCGCTGGAGATGATCGCCGGCGGCAAGCCGTCGACGCCGTTCATGAAGCACGGCGACACCGTGCGCATCGAGATGTTCGACCCCGCCGGCGCGTCGATCTTCGGCGCCATCGAACAGAAGGTGGTGGTCGCGCCGCCGAAACGCCGCGGCTGACGCGGCCGGTGCCATACTGGATCGGACGGTCCTGCTAGCGAACGCGGAGAAGACGATGGCCGGCAAGAGCAAGGCAGCAGCGCTGCCCTTCCTGGGGGTCAGCGAGGGATTCGACCTGGTGAAGAAGGTGTGGGGGGTGACCGGGCTGCCGATGCTGCCGACGCCGACCAGCATGGCGCAGTTCGCCACCCGCCTGCCGCAGACGCTGCCGTCGATGATCGCCCCGACGCTCGACGTGGCGGAACTCGACAAACGCATCGCCGACCTGCGCGCCGTCGAGCAGTGGCTGAACCTGAACCTGAGCATGCTGCGCACCACGGTGCAGAGCCTCGAGGTGCAGCGCAACACCATCGCCACGCTCAAGTCGTTCGGCGGCGCGGTGCTGTCCGCCGGTGCGGCGCCGTCGGCGCCGCAGCAGGCGGCGCTGGCGAACTGGCCCTACGCCGCCGGCCAGCCGATGCCGTCGATGCCTTCGATGCCGGCAATGCCCGGCGCACCGGCGGCAGCGCCCGCGCGCAGGCGGCGCGGACCGCGCGCGGCGGCTGCCGCTGCGGCGGCGGCGCTGCCGCTGAACCCGACCGCGTGGTGGAACACGCTGCAGGAGCAGTTCACGAAGATCGCCGCCACCGCCGCCGCCGAGGCGCAGGCCGCGGCGAAGGCGGCCGCCACGCAGTCGGCGACCGGGCACGGCCTCGACGCCGGGAAGGCCGGCAAGGGCGAGAAGAAGGCACCCGCCGCACCGGCGCCGCGAGCCGCACGCAAGCGAAAGCGGCGGCCGCCGCCGGCCAGCTGAGCGTCGATGCGGTTCCGCTACGCGCACGCCGCGCATCCCGACGGCGGCACCGCCGTCGAGCTTTGCCTGGCCCAGCTGGCGGTACAGGCGGCGGATGACTCGACGCAGCGCGGCGCGAACCTCGGCTTCATCTACCTCACCGAAGGTTTGCTGGCGCAGGCCGACACGATCCTGGCGGCGCTGAAGCTGCGCACCGGGGTGTCGAACTGGGTCGGCGCCAGTGCCTCGGCGATCTGCGCCACCGGCATCGAGTACGTCGACGAGCCGGCGCTGGCGATCCTGCTCGGCCGCTTCGAGCCGGGCAGCTTCAACGTGTTCTCCGGCGCGCAGCGACCGCCGGCGCGCGGCACGCGCACCGACCGCGCGAGCAGCGCCGCCTACGCGGCGCTGGTTCACGCCGACCCGGATGCGCCCGGCCTGCCGGGGCTGATCGAGGACATGGCGCACAAGCTCGACGGCGGCAGCCTGTTCGGCGGACTGGCCAGCGGCCGCCAGCCGCCGGTGACGATCGCCGACCGCGTGCTGCGCGGCGGCCTGTCCGGCGTGGTGTTCGCTTCCGACGTGCCGCTGGTGTCGCGCGTCACCCAGGGCTGCCATCCGTTGCCCGGCAGCCGCCGGCGGACGATCACCGGCGGCGAGGACAACCTGATCACCACGCTCGACGACGAGCGTGCCTTCGACGCGCTGCTGCAGGACACCGGCATCGTCGGCAACGTCGCGGCCCTGGACTCGAACGAGCGCGCGCGCGAGGCGCTGGCGAAGCTGAGGGTGCTCGGCCGGCGCGGCCTGCTGTTCGTCGGCATCGAGCCGGAGCATGGGCCGTCGAACGGGCGCGTCCGCCGCGACGACTACCTGGTGCGGCCGGTGGTGGCGATCGACCCGTCGCGCGGCGCGGTCGCGGTCGGCATGCCGGTCGAACCCGGCCGGACGATGCGCTTCTGCGCACGCGACGAGACCGCGGCGCGCAAGGACCTGACCCGCATCTGCGCCGAGATCCGCGACCACCTGCACGAGCAGTCGGAACTGCAGCACCGTCGCCTGGCGGCCCGCGGCGCGGTCTACGTCTCCTGCACCGGCCGCGGCACCCACATGTTCGGCGAGCAGCACGAGGAGATGCGCCTCATCGCGCAGCAGCTCGGCGACGTGCCGCTGGTCGGTTTCTACGCCAGCGGCGAGATCAGCGGCTGCAGCCTGTACGCCTTCACCGGCGTGCTGACCGTCTTCTACTGAAAGCCGCGGCGCCGGCTCGCGCCGTCGCTCAGCGCGAGCGGTTCGGGTGCCAGTAGGTGCGCCGCCTGGTGTTGTCCACCGCCACTGCCGGCTTGGAGGCGCCGATCGACGAGCGACTGCCGACGCTGCCGGCCGTGGGCGGAATGCCGCCGATCAGGAAGCGTTGGATCACGCCATTGCCGAGGTCCACCAGCCCGGTCACCGGCGTCGGCGGCAGGCCGCCGTTGAGCAGGTCCACCGAGGCCACCTCGCCGCAGAACAGCGGGATCGCGTAGGTGCGCGCCGTGCCGAGGTTGCCGCACTGGCTGCCGGTCGTCTGGGCAGGCGTGTTGGTCGAGAACAGCGTGCGTCCGGCGACCGTCAGCCCCGCATTGACCACCTTCTCGCCGATCCGCGAGTAAGGCAGAGGGAAGAAGCAGCCTTTCGGGTTCTCGGTGGTGGTGAAGCTGCCGTGCGTCACCAGGTCGACCGTACGGATCGGGTAGACGACCGTCGGCGCCCCCTTGGACCGCTTGGTGTCGAACAGCGTGATCAGCCCGTCCAGCGTGTCGGTGGGGTCGGTGCCTGTGTAGGGCATGCGGCCCAGCAACGGCTTCTCTCGGTCGCCGCTGCCGAACAGGATGGCGATGGTGTTCTTGGTCACCACCACGTCCGGCTCGAAGAGGAACTTGCGCTCGGCGTTCGACACCGCCAGCGCCGCCAGCTTGGTGATCGTCCACGTGCTCGGACCGCTGCTCGCACTGCCGTCCTCGAAGTCGACGCGGTAGGCGTTGGCCCGCGCATCGCCGAGGTAGCCGCGGTCAACGTAGCCGTCGTTATCGATGTCGATCAGCGTCACCGCACCGGGCACGCTGCCCGACGTTTCGAGGCTCTTGACCAGCGCGCCGGTGTAGGCGTCGATCACCAGCACCGCGTTGCCCATCGTCGTGTCTTCCGGCGGCGAGGCGTCCTCGGCCACCCGGTCGTAGCCGGCACCCATCACGATCACCGGATTGGCGTACCCCTTGAGCATGGCCAGCCGCGGCTCCGACCAGGTCTGGCCAAGGCGCGAATACTGCGACGTGCCGAAACGCCACTTCAGCCGTGGTGCAGCCGGCGTGGTGACGTCGAAGGCGTACATGAACCGTCCGCCGCGCCGCATGGCGACGTAAATGATCGCCTCGCCGGTGGTGGAATTGCGCAGCACGGTGATCGGGCCGTCGACGAAGTAGTCGCGCGGGGCCGCGCTCGAGTCCGGATTGCTCGGGAACTTGACCTCGGGCCAGTTGTTGCGCAGGCGCTTGAAGCGGCCGAACATCTCCTGCGGCACGAACGCCCACAGTTCGCGTCCGGCGCCGGTGCCCGT
>JBHJND010000055.1:0-1708 GCA_048497655.1 Caballeronia novacaledonica | reverse complement strand
CGACTACGGCGAGGGTTTCTGGCGGCAGCAGTGGCTGGGGCTGCGGCGGATGGTCGACCCCGCTGCCTGAGCCGGCGGCGATACCATCGCCACTTTCTGATCGAGCGGGGTGGCGATGCAGCGGATCGGCCTGATCATCGTCGGCGACGAGATCCTTTCCGGCAAGCGCGCCGACAAGCACCTGGCCAGGGTGATCGAGATACTGGCCGCGCGGGGCCTGCGGCTGCAGTGGGCGCAGTACGTCGGTGACGACCGCGCGGCGATCACCGAGTTGCTGCGGCGGACGTTCGCCGGCGACGACATCGTGTTCTCCTGCGGCGGCATCGGTGCCACGCCCGACGATCACACCCGGCAGGCGGCGGCAGCGGCGCTCGGCGTCGAAGTCGAACTGCATCCGCAGGCGGCGGCGCTCATAACGCAGCGCTGCGCCGAGATGGCCGCCGAGGGTCGCGGCAGCGCCGACATGGCCACGGCGGAGAACCAGCAGCGGCTGAAGATGGGCGAGTTTCCCGGCGGCGCGCGCATCGTTCCCAACCCGTTCAACCGGATACCCGGCTTCGCCGTCGGCCGGCACTACTTCCTGCCGGGATTCCCGGCGATGGCCTGGCCGATGATCGAGGCGGTGCTGGATGCCGAGTACCGGGCGCTGTTCAACTCGGATCGCAGCGGCGAGCGGTCGATGTTGGTGTTCGAGACCGCCGAGTCGTTGGTGGTGCCGATCATGGAACAGGTCGAGGCGCGCTTCGCCGGCATCAAGGCCTTCAGCCTGCCCTCCCTCGGCGACGGACAGGACGGCCGTGCGCGCCGCCGTCACATCGAGCTCGGGGTCAAGGGCGACCCCTCGCAGATCGATGCTGCCTTCGAAGCGATGAGGCAGGGCGTCGAGGGGCTCGGCGCGCCGTTCGAACTGACATAAAAAAAGCCCGGTTCAGGGAACCGGGCTTGAAAGCACCACCAAAGGAGGAGACAGAGGAGTCCGGACTGGCGTCCGGATGAGTGGTGCCAAGGAGACAACCGTTACGCTTCGAGTTCTTCTTTGCCTCTCAAGTCAGAGTGCAGATGCTGCGGCTTCGATATTTCCTGACGGTGACCGGAAGCCGAAGCGGGTATTCACGCTCGCGTCCGACCTTGCCACACCTGAACCTTAGCAGCGGGGAACGGGCTGGCCCATCCCCCGGTTGTCTTAGGCTGCCTTGCGGCCCTTCGCCGGCTTGACCGCGTCGTTGGCGGCTTTCACCGTCGCCGCCGTGGCCGCGTTGAGGTTCGACTCGGCCATATCGACGGCCTGCTTGGTCGCCTTGTTGAACGTGTCGTAGGCGGTGTTGGCGGCGGCCAGCGCGCTCTTGAACATCGACACGGCGGGCTCGGCGCCCGTCGGGGTGTTCTTCGAGGCGAGCTCGATCATCTCGGCGACCTGCTTGTTGTTCTGCGCGATCTGGGTCTCGAAGATCTTCGAGAAGTCGGCGCCGGCGCCGGAGGCGATGCCGTAGACGTTGCGGTTGTAGCTGACCACTTTGTCGAGGGCCGGCTGGGCCATGCCGCTGCCGACGGCCAGCAGTTCCTGGGCGTCCTTGACGCCGAACATGGCCTGCGCCTTCTCGGCCGATTCTTCGAGCAGCGCCCGGGCGGCTGCCAGGTTCAGGTCGACCAGTTTCTCGGTCGCTTCGAACACCGTGTGCGACAGCGCGAACAGCGCGTCGAGCTGGCT
>JBHJND010000054.1:0-3470 GCA_048497655.1 Caballeronia novacaledonica | reverse complement strand
CCCACGTCCGCTTCTTCACCCGCCGCTCGGCCTTGCGCCTGCTGCGCGAGCAGGGCTGGCAGGTCGACGTCGTCAAGCCGGTCTATCTCGACCTGCGCGACTCCGAGTTCCGCCCGGACTTCGACCTGCTGCCGCCGGCGGTGCGTCGCCACCTGTTGGCGCGGCCGGACGGCCTGACCTACCAGTTCATCGTCCAGGCCCGTCCCGCCGCTGCGACGCCGTCGGCCGGAGCCGGGGCGGCGGACCGGCCCGAGACGGACCAGCCGGCGTCGTACTCGACGCAGCTCTATCTGAAGGACGCCTCCGGCTACGCCGAGGACCGCAAGCTGGTGGTCCCGGCGAGGATCGGCGAGCGGCGCCAGCGCATTTCCTTTCCGCTGCCGACTGGCGCCGGCGCGATGACCGGCCTGCGCTTCGATCCCGCCGACCGGCCGGGCTTCCTGAACCTGTTCGACATGCGCCTGCTCGACGCCGGTGGGGGAACGGTCTGGACCTGGGACGGCGAGGTGGCGTCGCTCAAGACCGGCGACGGCCACGATGTCGTCTTCCAGACACCGTGGTCGGCCGAGCGCGGGGTGGTGCTGCTGTTCACCGGCGACGATCCGTACTTTGAACTGCCGCTCGGCGCCGCGCAATTGGCCGCCTGCGGCGAGCGGGCGACGCTCGAGGTCGAGCTGTCGTGGCCGATGTCGCCGGAGTACCTGCTGTTCGTCGACGAACTGGCCAAGCGCGGGCCGCGCGAGCAGGCGCTGGCGGGCGAACTGGCGCAGGCGAGGGAACTGGCGGCGCGCCACGAAGCGGCCCTGGCCGACGCGCAGGCGCAGGTCGAGCAGCAGCGCGTCGAGGCGGCGATGGCTGCCGAGAAGCTCGCCGCGCGCGAGGAGCAGGCCGGGCAGCTCGCCGCGCAGCACGAGCAACTGCTCGGCGAGAGCCGGGCTCGCGAGGCGGAACTTCGGCGCGCCGGGCAGGAGATCGCCTCGCTGACGCACGCCCTGCAACACGTGCGCGCGAGGAGCGACGAGATCGCCGGGCAGCGCCAGCGGCTGCTGCAGCGGGCGGCCGACCTCGAAGCGTCGCGCTGGACGAGGCTGGGCGCCCGGCTGGCGCGGCTGCTCGGCCGTGCCGGCAGCCCCCTGCTGCGCAGCACCGCTTCGCTGCTGCCGGCGGCGCCGCCGCGCGCGGTGCGGGCGCCGCGGGCGGCGATCTCGATCGTCGTACCGGTCTACAAGGGCCTGGCCGACACGCAGACCTGCCTGGAGTCGGTCCTGCGCAGCACCTCGAAGGCGCAACTGCGCATCGTCGTGGTCGACGACGCCAGCCCGGAGCCGGAGCTCACCTCGTATCTGCAGCAGCTGGCGCGGCGCGATCCGCGCGTGGAGCTGATCGAGAACCCGTCGAACCTGGGTTTCGTCGCCAGCGCCAACCTCGGCATGCAGCGACACGCCGACGACGACGTGATCCTGCTCAACAGCGACACCGAGGTGCAGGGCGACTGGATCGACCGCCTGCGCGAGGCCGCCTATCGCGAGCGCGGCATTGCCACGGTCACCCCGTTCTCCAACGCGGCGACGATCTGCAGCTACCCGCGCTTCTGCGTCGAAGGCGGGATGCCGGCCGACCTTTCGACCGCCGCGCTCGACCGCTACTTTGCCGCCGAGAACGCGGAGCAGTCGATCGAGGTGCCGACGGCGGTCGGCTTCTGCATGTTCGTCCGCCGCGACTGCATCGACGAGGTGGGACTGTTCGACGCGGAGCGCTTCGGCCGCGGCTACGGCGAGGAGAACGACTTCTGCATGCGCGCCCGCGCGACAGGCTGGCGGCACGTGCTGGCACTCGACACCTTCGTCCGCCACAGCGGCGGCGTCAGCTTCGGCGCCGAGAAGGCGGACCGCGTGCGGCAGGCGCAGGAACTGCTGGCCACGCTGCATCCGGACTACGCGCCGGCGGTCGCTCGCCATCTGCAGGAGGACCCGGCGCGGACGGCTCGCCTGAAGGTGGACCTGGCGCGCATCCGCGCCAGCGGCCTGCCGTCGGTGCTGTTCGTCTCGCACGCCGGCGGCGGCGGTACCGAGCGCCATCTGCGCGAGCTCGCCGGGGCCCTGGCGACGCAGGCCAACGTGTTCCTGCTGCGGCCCGCCGGCGGCGGGCAGACCGTGCTCGAGTGGCTGCGGGAGGGCGAAGGCTTCGCGCTGGCGTTCCGCCTGGCCGACGGCTTCGAGGCGCTGCTGCAGGCGCTGCGCGCAGTCGGCGTAGCGCACGTTCACTTCCACCACACGCGCGGCCAGTCGCCGAGCATCCTCGACCTGCCGGGCTCGCTCGGCGTGACCCACGACTACACCGCGCACGACTTCTTCGCCGTGTGCCCGCAGGTGACGCTGTCGGATGAGATCGGTCGCTACTGCGGCGAGTTCTGCGCCGAGCAGTGCGGTGCCTGCCTGATACGGCGGCCGGCGCCGGGCGGCGGGTCGATCGAGGCGTGGCGCGTTGGGCACGGCCGTCTGCTCGAACGGGCACGCCGCGTCTTCGCGCCGAGCGCCGACGCGGTGGCACGCCTGCGCCGTTACTTTCCGTCGGTCGATGTGGTGCACGTGCCGCATCCGGACATCGAGGCGGCGCCGGCGGCGCCGGCGCCGCAGCCGCTGGCCGGCCGCCCGCTGCGCATCGTGGTGATGGGCGCGCTGTCGCAGATCAAGGGCGCCGACGTGTTCGAGGCGACCGCGGCGCTGTCGTCTCAGCGGGGCAGCCCGCTGCAGTTTCATCTGCTCGGCTACGCCTACCGCGACCTGCGGGTCGTGCCGGGCGAGCGGCTGACGGTGCACGGCGAGTACGCCGAGAAGGACCTGCCGGGCCTGCTGCAGGCACTGCAGCCGGACCTCGCCTGGTTCCCCGCGCTGTGGCCGGAGACCTACAGCTACACGCTCAGCGCCGCGCTTAACGCCAGGCTGCCGGTGGTGGCTCCCGATCTGGGCGCCTTTCCGGAACGGCTGTCGGGCAGGACGTGGACGTGGGTCTGCCCGTGGTACTGGCTGTCCGAGGAATGGGTGCAGTTCTTCGAGGGCCTGGCCGCACGGCACTTCGAGCCGGGCAGCGCGCCGGTGCCGGCGCCGCTGCGGCCGACCGAACGCCCCGCTTTCTCCTATGCGCGCGACTACCTGCGCGGTGTGCAGAGGTCGCCCCCGACCGCGACACTGCCGGCCGAATTCCTCGAAAGACACCGACCAGCGGGAAACTCATGATCTTCGTCACCGGCGGCGCCGGCTTCATCGGCGCGAACTTCGTCCACGACTGGCTGGCGGCCGAGCGCGAGGACGTCCTCGTGATCGACAAGCTGACCTACGCGGGCAACCTCGACAACCTGGCCGGCCTGCGCGGCGATCCGCGCTTCGCCTTCGCGCAGGTCGACATCTGCGACCGCGCCGCGCTGGCCGCGCTGCTGTTGGAGCACCGGCCGCGGGCGATCGTGCACTTCG
>JBHJND010000053.1:0-4771 GCA_048497655.1 Caballeronia novacaledonica | reverse complement strand
GGGTGCGCTGCGCAGCGATTCTGCGTCGAGCCGACGATCGTCGGCAAGCCGCCGAAGCCGCGCATCGAATGCCGACGCCGGGCACACCTCGCCGTTGATCGCGAATCGGCGGCCGGCGTACAGGCAGCGGCTGCGCGGGTCGGCGTGCAGTTGCAGGCGCCCCTGCGCGGCGGCCCGCGCAAAAGCGGCGAAGCTCGGCGGCGGTCGCGGCCGATCGAAGATCACCTGCGCCTTGGGCTCGGTCAGCTGCGCCAGCAGCATCTCGACGGCGTCGCTGCGCCGCGGTCGCAGGCGCGACAGCCGCCGCCAGGACTGCTCGATCAGTGCCGCCGGCAGGCGGCCGGGGCGTCGCGTCGGCGTCGCGCCCGGATCGCCGTAGCGGCCGTTCAGTCTGGTGCGTTCTGCCTGCTGCAGGAACCAGGGCTCGACCAGTTCCTGCCAGGCCGGGGCGCGAAAGCCGACCGAGAGCGTGATGCACTCGCCGAGCGCGACCCCGTCGTGAGCCACGCCCGGCGGCAGGTACAGCACGTCGCCGGGCTCGAGGACCCACTCGGCGCTCGGCCGGAAGTCGGCGAGGATCGCCAGCGGCAGGCCGTCGACCACCGCGAGATCGCGTTGGCGGCTGATCCGCCAGCGCCGCCGCCCGTGCGCCTGGATGAGGAAGACGTCGTAGGAGTTGACGTGCGGGCCGACACCGCCGCCGGCGGTGGCATAGCTCGCCATCAGGTCGTCGAGGCGGGCGTCGGCGACGAAGCGGAAGCGCTGCAGCAGTTCGTGCGCCGCCGGCAGGTGCAGATCGAGACCCTGCACCAGCAGGGTCCAGTTCCTGCGCGCGGGCGCCGGCAGCGCCGCGCGTTCGAACGGGCCATGCGCCAGCTTCCAGTTGCCGCCGGAGGCGGTGACGAGGCGCGACTCGACGTCGTCGAGTGCGGCCAACCGGAACAGCTGCTCGCGCGTGACCGGCGGGGCGAATGCGGGCAGCGCCTGCCGGATCAGCAGCGGTCGCCGCTGCCAGACCTCGCGCATGAAACGGGCGACGGTGCGCCTGCCGAGATGCGTGAGCACGGGCGGGGTCATAATCGGCGACGAGCATATCGCCGATTCGCAGCCGAACCGTGAAGATCGACGACCGTTGCCTGGTCAGCGTCGACGTGTCGATGTACGACGCGCAGGGGCAGCTTCTGGAGAGGACCGGGACGCCGCTCGTGTACCTGCACGGCGCGGGCGACATCTTTCCGCGCATCGAGGCGGCGCTTGCCGGGCACGACGCCGGCTATTGCACGACCGTGATGCTCGAGCCGGAAGACGCCTTCGGCGATGCCGACGCCTCGCTGGTGCACCTGGTCGAGTGCCGCCGGCTGGGACCGAAGGTCGAACTCGGCATGCGCTACGAAGGGCTGCCCGGCCGCGCCGATGGCCGCATCTACACCGTGACCGACATCGCCGAGGGCATGGCGGTGCTCGACGGCAACCATCCGCTGGCCGGCTACGCGCTGCGCTTCGACCTCACGGTGCGCGCCGTCGAGCGGGCGAGCGAGGAGGAACTGGCCGCCGCGGAGCGCCCGCAGCCGCCGGAGTTCCTGCGCGTGGTCGAGCGGCAGGACCTGCACTGGCCGCCCGGGGACCGCGAGCACTGAGCGCCGCGGCGCCCGGCTCAGCGCCCGGCGAGCCCCTTCAGTTCGTACAGCAGCGCCAGCGCCTCGCGCGGGCTGAGCGCGTCGACGTCGACCGCGGCAAGCTTCTCGCGCATCTCGTCGGCCGGCGGCTCGATCGCGACCGCGGTTTCGGCTGCAACAGCGCCTTCGGCGGCGAACAGGTCCAGTTGCGGCTGCGTGCCTGCGGCGCGCGCCTCGAGCTGCGCCAGCAGCGTCCGCGCGCGGCGCACCACCTCCGGCGGCACGCCGGCCAGCTGTGCCACCGCCAGCCCGTAGCTCTGGCTCGCCGGACCGTCGCGCACCTCGTGCAGGAACACCACCTTGCCGCGCGATTGCGCCGCGGCGACGTGCACGTTGGCCACCCCGGGCAGCCACTGCGCAAGCTGGGTCAGCTCGAAGTAGTGGGTGGCGAACAGCGTGAGGCAGCGGTTGGCTTCCGCCAGCGCGCGGGCGATTGCCGCGGCAAGAGCCATGCCGTCGAAGGTCGAGGTGCCGCGGCCGATCTCGTCCATCAGCACCAGGCTGCGGTCGGTGGCGCGGTTCAGAATCGCCGCCGCCTCGGTCATCTCGACCATGAAGGTCGAGGCACCGCGCGCCAGATCGTCGGCGGCGCCGATCCGGGTGAGGATGCGGTCGACCGGCCCGAACCGCGCCGAGTCGGCCGGCACGAAGCTGCCGGCGAAGGCGAGCAGCGTGATCAGCGCGATCGAGCGCATGTAGGTCGACTTGCCGCCCATGTTCGGGCCGGTGATCACCAGCAGCCGCCGCCCCGGCCCGAGCACGCAGTCATTGGCGACGAACTGCTCGACCTGCTGCTCGACCACCGGGTGGCGGGCGCCGCGGACTTCCATACCCGGCTCGTCGCCGAACTCCGGCGCGACCCAGCGCGCCTGCCGGGCGTGGCGCGCCAGCGCGCCGAGGGCGTCGATCGTCGCCACCGCGTCGGCGGCGGCCAGCAGCCGCGGCACCAGCGGCTGCAGCCGCGCCACCAGCGCCTCGTACAGCTCGCGCTCGCGGGCGCGGGCGCGCTCCTGCGCCGACAGCGCCTTGTCCTCGAAGGCCTTGAGCTCCGGCGTGATGTAGCGCTCAGCGTTCTTCAGCGTCTGCCGGCGGCGGTAGTCGTCGGGCACCTTGGCCGCCTGGCCGTGGGTGACCTCGATGTAGAAGCCGTGCACGCGGTTGTACTCGACGCGCAGGTTGGCGATTCCGGTGCGGGCGCGCTCGCGCGCCTCCAGCTCCAGCAGGAACCGGCCGACGTCGTCGCGCAGCAGCCGCAGCTCGTCCAGCTCGACGTCGAAGCCCGCGGCGATCACGTCGCCGTCGCGCACCTGCGCCGCCGGCTCGGCGAGCAGCGCGCGGCGAAGTTCGTCGGCGATCGGCTGCGGCAGCAGGCAGCGTTCACGCCAGTCGGCGGCGCCCGGCACATCGACCGGCGCCAGCAGCGACGCCACCGCCGCCAGCTGCGGTCCGGCATCGCGCAGCGCCGCCAGTTCGCGCGGCCGCACGCTGGCCAGGGCGATGCGGGCGGCGATGCGGTCGAGGTCGGGCACGTTGCGCAGCGACGCCTGCATGCTGCTGGCGAGGTCGAGATCGATCAGCGCGCCGATGAACGCCTGCCGCGTGCGGGCGACCGTTGCGTCGCGCAGCGGGTGATGCAGCCAGTGGCGCAGCCGCCGGCTGCCCATGCCGGTAGCGTTGCCGTCGAGCAGTCCGAACAGCGTCGGGCCGCCGTCGCCGCGCAGCGACTCGGTCAGCTCCAGGTTGCGCCGGCTCACCGCGTCGAGCACCACGAACTCGCCCTGCTGCTCGACCGTCAGGCGCGTCACGTGCGCCAGTCGCGCCTGCTGCGTGTCCTGCGCGTAGCCGAGCAGCGCGCCGGTCGCCGCCAGCATCAGCGGCTCGTCCTCGACGCCGAAGGCGGCCAGCGTCGCCACGCCGAGCAGCTCGCGCAGCAGCCGCCCGCCGCGATCGGTGTCGAAGTGCCAGGGCGGCAGCCGCTGCAGCTTCGCCTGGCCTTCCGGCGCCGGGGCGTGCGGCTCGTCGGCGAGCAGCACTTCCGACGGCGCGATGCGCGCCAGCTCGGAGGCAAGCTCGCCGCGGCGCGTGCGCGTGACGCGCAGCTCGCCGCTGGCCACCACCAGCCAGGCGATCGCCACCTCGTCGCGGCCGCCGAAGGCCAGCGCCGCCAGCGCCGCGTCGCTCTTGGCGTCGAGCAGCGACAGCTCGGTCAGCGTGCCCGGTGTCACCACGCGGACGACCTTGCGCTCGACCGGCCCCTTGCTGTTGGCCGGGTCGCCGATCTGCTCGCAGATCGCCACCGACTCGCCGAGCCTGACCAGCCGCGCCAGGTACTGCTCGACCGAAACCACCGGCACGCCGGCCATCGGGATCGGCGCGCCGGCCGATGCCCCGCGCTGCGTGAGCGTGATGCCGATCAGCTTCGACGCACGGCGCGCGTCGTCGTAGAACAGCTCGTAGAAGTCGCCCATCCGGTAGAACAGCAGCACCTCCGGGTGCTGCGCCTTGATCGCCAGGTACTGGCGCATCATCGGCGTGTGGGCAGCCGGCGCCGCTTCGCTTGAGGCAGTCGCTTCGGGCGCGGCCATTTCAGCGCGAGGTGCCGATCCTGGAACCGCTGCGGGGGCGCAGTGGGTCAGGCGGCGGGAGGCTCGCCTCGCCGGTGCACCTCCTGCACCAGCGCCAGCAGCTGCTCGTGGACATCCGGCGTGCCGCAGACGACGTTGCCGGTGAACAGGTAGTTCTCCTCGCCGTCGAAGTCGGACACCAGGCCGCCGGCCTCGACGATGATCAGCGTGCCGGCCGCCATGTCCCAAGGCGACAGGCCGAACTCCCAGAAGCCGTCCAGCCGCCCGGCGGCGACGTAGGCGAGGTCGAGCGCCGCCGCGCCGGGGCGGCGGATGCCGGCGGTCTCCTCGGTGATGCGCTTGAACATGCGCACGTACTCGTCGAGGTGTTCCAGCTGCCGGAACGGGAAACCGGTGCCGATCAGGCACTCGCGCAGCTGCGCCCGCCGCGAGACCCGGATGCGGCGGTCGTTGAGGTAGGCGCCGCGGCCCCGGCTGGCGGTGAACAGCTCGTTGCGCGTCGGGTCGTAG
>JBHJND010000052.1:0-2176 GCA_048497655.1 Caballeronia novacaledonica | reverse complement strand
ATCGACATCTCGCCCGAGTAGTCGGTGGCGGCGACCCACAGCCGCATGATCTCGGCGCCCATTTTCGCCGCCAACTCGGCCGGGTCGATGCCGTTGCCGAGCGACTTGCTCATCTTGCGACCCTGCGCGTCGACGACGAAGCCGTGCGTCAGCAGGCCCTTGTACGGCGCCCGGCCGTCGATCGCCGCGCCAATCAGCAGCGACGAGTGGAACCAGCCGCGGTGCTGGTCCGAGCCCTCGAGGTACAGATCGGCCGGGTAAGCCAGGTCGGCGGCGTGCGAACCGCGCATCACCGTGCGATGGGTCGAGCCGGAGTCGAACCAGACGTCGAGGATGTCGTTGGCCTTGTCGTAGTCGGCAGCCTCCTGCGGCGGCAGGAAGTCGGCCACCTCGGCGCGGCTCCACGCCTCCACTCCCCCTTGCTCGACCTTCCGCGCCGCCAGCTCGAGCAGTTCGAGCGTGCGCGGATGCAGCTCGCCGGTGGTCTTGTGGGTGAAGAACGGCAGCGGCACGCCCCAGTTGCGCTGGCGCGAGATGCACCAGTCGGGGCGGTTGGGGATCATGCCGTGCAGCCGCGCCTTGCCCCATCCCGGGTAGAAGGCGGTGGCCTCGATGGCGCGCAGCGCGCTCTGGCGCAACGTCTCGCCGACGGTCTCCTTCTGCAGGACGCCGGCCGACTCCCGGGTGGCGCCATCCATGCGGACGAACCACTGCGAGGCGGCGCGGTAGATCAGCGGCGTCTTGTGCCGCCAGCAGTGCATGTAGCTGTGCGTTTCCTGCTCCGCGTACAGCAGGCTGCCGGCCACGCGCAGCGCGTCGACGACCTTCGGGTTGGCGTCCCAGATCTTCATGCCGCCGAACAGCGGAAAGTCGGCCGCGTAGGCGCCGTCGCCCTGCACCGGGTTGAGGATCTCGTCGTTGCTCATGCCGTAGGACTTGCACGAGTCGAAGTCCTCGACGCCGTAGGCGGGCGACGAGTGCACGACGCCGGTGCCGGCGTCGGCGGTGACGTAGGTGCCGAGGTAGACCGGCGAGTCGCGGTCGTAGCCGCTGTCCAGCGTCGCCAGCGGGTGGCGGAAGCGGACCTTCTCCAGCCGCTGGCCGGTGCAGGTGGCGATGGTGCGGCCCTTCAGCCCGTAGCGCTGCAGGCACGACTCGACCAGCGACTCGGCGAGGATCAGCAGCCGGTCGCCACAGTCGACCAGCGCGTAGGTGAACTCGGGGTGGAAATTGAGCGCCTGGTTGGCCGGGATGGTCCACGGCGTGGTGGTCCAGATCACGGTCGAGGTCGGCTTGCCCAGCGCCGCCACGCCGAACGCCTCGGCCACGCGCGCCTGCTCCTCGGCGGCCAGCGCGAAGGCGACGTCGATCGCCGGCGACTTCTTGTCGATGTACTCGACCTCCGCCTCGGCCAGCGCCGAGTTGCAGTCGAAGCACCAGTTCACCGGCTTCAGGCCGCGGTAGACGAAGCCGCGCTCCATCATCCGGCCGAGCGTGCGGATCTCGTCGGCCTCGGCCTTGAAGGTCATGGTCCGATAGGGATTGGCCCAGTCGCCGAGGACGCCGAGCCGCTTGAAGCCGGCCATCTGCAGCGCGATCTGCTCGGTCGCGTGCGCCCGCGCCTTCGCCTGCACCTCGGCCCGCGGCAGGTGCTTGCCGAACTTCTTCTCGATGTGGATCTCGATCGGCATGCCGTGGCAGTCCCAGCCCGGCACATAGACGGCGTCGAAGCCGGCCATCGAGCGGGTCTTGACGACGATGTCCTTGAGGATCTTGTTGACCGCCGTGCCGAGGTGGATCTCGCTGTTGGCGTACGGCGGGCCGTCGTGCAGGATGAACTTCGGCGCCCCCTTGCGGGCGGCGCGGATGGCGCCGTAGACGTCGCGCTTGCCCCAGTCGGCCACCCAGCCGGGCTCGCGCTTCGGCAGGTCGCCGCGCATCGGGAACGGCGTGTCGGGAAGATTCAGCGGGTACTTCTTGCTGGCGGGATCGGCGGGCGGCTTGCCCTTCGACGGCTTGTCGGCGTCAGCCATGAGTTGCTCCTTGGCCCCCTCGGGCTCTGCAAGGTCGGTCGAAAGGCGCGGATTCTACGGACGGCGCGGACGGCTCCCGCGCTGCGTCAGGCGGCCGGCCCTGCCGGCGCCAGCAGGGCGCGCGCGGCGGCAGCGTCGCGGCC
>JBHJND010000051.1:0-2429 GCA_048497655.1 Caballeronia novacaledonica | reverse complement strand
TCGGCCTTGTGCGCCGGAGTCGCGAGAAAGGCGCCGCGGCGGACCAGCAGTCCGTCGCGCAGCAGTTCGTCGACGATCTCGGCCAGCGCGTCGGCATCGAGGTTCGGCGCGACGATGCGGCGCAGGCGGTTGCCTTCCAGGCCAGGCATCTCCGGCTCGCGCTCGTGGGTGGCGATCACCGCGTCGAGCGCACGGTGCCGCAGCGCACTCCACTGATCGGCGGCGAAGGCGGTACCGGCAGCGACCCGCGCGTGGCAGGCGGCGAGCAGCGGGCCGATCTCCGCCTCGCCCAGGTTCCAGCCGCTGCCCACGCGCGCCAGCGGCCCCGGCCCGCGCGCGAGCCAGCGGGCGAGCGCCTCGGCCGGCGGGTCGTCGCGCAACGCCGCCAGCAGTTGCAGGCGCTCGGCTCGCCGCCTGCCGCGCAACGGCGGCGCGATGTCGAGCACCACGCCGCCGCCGAGCGTGTGCCGCGCCGACGAATCGCGAAGCACGAAGCGGTCGCCCTTGCACACGGCCAGCGGCGCCTGCAGCGAGACCGTGGCCAGCGCCTCGCCGCCGGCCGTCAGCGCCTCGGCATCGAGCAGGGCGACGCCTGCGGCGACCTGTTCGGTCCCGTGGTGCAGCAGCAGGTTGGTCCGCTGGCCCAGGCGCAGGCCCTCCCGCGCGGCGAGCCGGATCGCGGCGTCGAAGCGCTCGCTGGCATTGTCCAGCAGCGGTGACTGCACCCACTGGCCGCGCGCGACGTCCTCGCGGGACAGGCCGGCGAGGTTCAGCGCGCAGCGCTGGCCGGCGATGCCTTGCTGCGCCGCCCGGTCCTGCGCGTGCACCGAGCGCACACGGGCACGCGGCCCGTCGGGCGCGATGGCCACCTCGTCGCCGACGCTCACCGTGCCGGCGTGCACCGTGCCGGTCACGACGGTGCCGACGCCGGCCAGCGTGAAGACGCGGTCGACCGCCAGCCGGAACAGCCCGCTCGCCGGCCGCACCGCCGACTCGCCGGCCATCCGGCGCAGATAGGCGTCGAGTTCCGCCACGCCGTCGCCAGTCAGCGACGACAGCGCGAACACCGGCCAGCCCGAAGCCGCCGTGCCGGCCAGCCAGCGCGCCAGTTGCGCCCGCACCTCGTCGACGCGAGCGGCGTCGACCGCGTCGATCTTGGTCAGCGCGATGGCGCCCCGGTCGACGCCGAGCAGCCGCAGGATGTCGAAGTGCTCCTCGCTCTGCGGCATCACGCCGTCGTCGGCGGCCACCACCAGCAGGCCGAGGTCGATGCCGGTGGCGCCGGAGACCATCGTGTGCACGAACTTCTCGTGGCCGGGCACGTCGACGAAGCCGAGCACCTCGCCGCCGTCGAGCGGCACGTAGGCGTAGCCGAGCTCGATCGAGATGCCGCGCTTGATCTCCTCCGGCAGGCGGTCGGTGTTGCGGCCGGTCAGCCGCCGCACCAGCGACGTCTTGCCGTGGTCGATATGGCCTGCGGTGCCGACGATCATCGTTGCGCGACCACGCTCGCCGCCGCGGCCAGTTCAGCGGCGAGCGTCGCCTCGTCGGCCGCCAGCAGCGTGCGGCAGTCGAGCCACAGCGCGTCGTCGCCGATCCGGCCGAGCACCGGCACCGGCAGCCGGCGCAGCCGTTGCGCCAGTTGCTCCAGCAGGCGGCCGGAGCGGCGCGCGCGCGGCGCCGCGTGCAACGCGAACGACGGCAGGCGGTCGACCGGCAGCGCGCCGGAGCCGATCTGGCTGGCGCAGGACTCGACGCTCACCCGGAACGCGTCGCCGGCAAAGCCCTGCAGCAGCGGCAGCAGGCGCTCGGCGGCGGCGCGGATGTCCTCCGCCGGCCGGCCGAGCAGCGCCAGCGCCGGCAGCCGCTCGCCGAGGCGGTGCCCGGAGCGGTAGATGCGCAGCGTCGCCTCGAGCGCCGCCAGCGTCATCTTCGAGCAGCGCAAGGCGCGCTTCAGCGGGTGCCTCTTGATGCGGGCTATCGCCGCCTTGGTGCCGACCACGATGCCGGCCTGCGGCCCGCCGAGCAGCTTGTCGCCGGAGAAGGTGACGACGTCCGCCCCGGCGGCGAGCGCCTCCTGCGGCAGCGGCTCCTTCGGCAGGCCGAAGCCGGACAGGTCGACCAGCGCGCCGGAGCCGAGGTCGACCATGTACGGCAGCCCGTGCGCGTGCGCGATCCTGGCCAGAGTCGCATGGTCGACGCTGGCGGTGAAGCCCTGCACCTCGTAGTTCGACGTGTGCGCCCTGACGATCAGGCCGGTGCGCGGGCCGATCGCCGACTCGAAATCGCGCGCGTGGGTGCGGTTGGTGGTGCCGACCTCGACCAGCCGGCAGCCGGCAGTCTTCATGATGTCCGGCATCCGAAAGGCGCCGCCGATCTCGATCAGTTCGCCGCGCGAGACCAGCACCTCCCTCCTCGCGGCCAGCGCG
>JBHJND010000050.1:0-6776 GCA_048497655.1 Caballeronia novacaledonica | reverse complement strand
GCACCGTCGAAGGGGCGCTTGCCGACGTGCGCAGTTCGCCCGCGCGGCAGACGACCTCCAGCGGCGCGGGAGAGGTCGTGACCGTGACGCTGCCGGGCGTTCGCTCCAGCGTCCACTGACCGCGATCGTTGCGCAGTTCGCAGGACGCCGAAGCGCAGTCGGGCGTCTCGATCCAGATCGACTGCTGCACCGACTGCCCGGTCGTCCCGCAGCCTGGCAGCACGGCCAGCAGCGCGACGAGACAGGACAGCCGGCGCAACGTCGAGGCCGGGCCGGGCATGAATCTCGCTCCTGTGCGCGCCGCGAGGGCGCGCTTCGCTTCAGGCCTTGCGCTCGGCCTCGCGCGCCGCCTCGTACATCGACGGCGTGGCCCCGGCGCGGCCGAGGTACTCGCGCAGGTGCTTGATCGCCTGCACGTTCATCACGTTGGAGTGGTGCGGCCGGTGCAGGATGCCCTCGGCGCGGTTCAGCTTGACGCGGATGCGCGCGCCGGACAGCGATTCGACCTCGGCGCCGAGGTGGTTGAGCAGCGACTCGATCTCGCGCCAGTGGATGTTGCCGCTGATCGGATCGTGGAAGATCAGCTTCAGCAGTTGCTCGTGCTTGTGGCTCATGGCGGCCCTCTCGCAGCGTTCGATCAAGGATACGCGGGCGCCCCGCCGGCCAGCTCTGCGCTGCCTCAAGGGTTGTCGCCGCCGCCGTCCCGCGGCACCAGCGCCCCGACCCGCACGCCGAGCAGCCTGATCCGTCTCGTCAGCTCGACCCGCTTCAGGCACTGGCCGGCGGCGCGGCGGATGGCGGCCGCGTCGTCGGTCGGCGCCGGCAGCGAGACGTCGCGGGTGACCGTGCGGAAGTCCTCGAAGCGAAGCTTCACGCCGATGGTCCTGCCGGCGTAGCGCTTGCGCTGCAGGTCCCCCGCGACGTGAAGGCACAGCTCGGTGAAGATGCGCGACAGCGCGGCGCGGTCGCGCACCGCGTGCAGGTCGCGCTCGAAGGTGGTCTCGCGGCTCACCGACTTCGGCTCGCTGAAGGTGACCACCGGTCGTTCGTCGACGCCGTGCGCCGCGGCGTTCAGCCAGGCGCCGTAGCTCGCGCCGAAGTGCTGCACCAGCCACGCCGGTTCGGCGGCGGCCAGCTCGCCGACGGTGGCGATGCCCAGCCGCGCCAGCTTCGCCGCCGCCTTCGGCCCGATGCCGTTGACCCGGCGCACCGGCAGCGGCCAGATGCGCGTGGCGATGTCGTGCCCGGTGACGACCGTCAGGCCGTCGGGCTTGTCGAGCTCGGAGGCGAGCTTGGCGAGCAGCTTGTTCGGCGCCAGGCCGATCGAGCAGGCGAGCCCGGTGGCGGCGCGCACCGCCTGCTTGATCTCGCGCGCCACCTCGCGCGCGCACCACCAGGCGTCGGCGACCGCGTCGCTGCCGGGCTCGTCGGCCGATCCGCCGAGGCGCGCGGCGACGACCTCGGTCAGGTCGATGTAGATCTCGTCGATGCCGTGGTCCTCGACCAGCGGCGCGATCTCGCGCACGGCGGCCTTGAACAGGCGCGAGTAGCGCCGGTACCGGTCGAAGTCCACCGGCAGCAGCACCGCCTGCGGCGCCCGCTGCGCGGCGCGCATCAGTCCCATCGCCGAGTTCACCCCCAGCGCCCGCGCCTCGTAGGTGGCGGTGGTGATCACGCCGCGGCCGCTGTAGCCGTCCAGTCGCGCAAAGCGCCGTCGCCGCTCGCCGGTGGCGGCGTCCGTCTCCCACACCGGCTGGTGACGTGCTCCGCCGCCGATCACCACCGGCAGCCCGCGCAGCTCGGGGTAGCGCAGCAGTTCGACCGACGCGTAGAAGGCGTCCATGTCGAGGTGCGCGATCACGCGCGGAAGGTCGGGCATTGGGCGGCGGACTGCGACCGGCGCACCAGTGGCGTGCGCGCGAGGTCGGCAATTTACTGCGCGGCACCACGGACGTGCGCCCGCGCCCGCGCGAAGTCGAGCGGGCGATTGTCGTCCAGTCGGAACGGATTACCCCTCTCGGCAAGGGTTGATCGCGATCAAGCATGGCCATGGGCCCGCTGGTTAGCGTGTGCGGACACTTATCCGGCGATCGGGCACACCGCGCGTTGCGCGGCCTGCGGCCCGACGCGAGACGGTGACGGGAGGTCGTCGTGTTCAGTCAGCCGATCAGAAGCATCATGGAGCGGCGCAAGTTCGTCACCGTGGCGCCTGGCACGACCGTTCGCGAAGCGTCGGAACTGATGGCGAAGAAGCAGGTCGGCGCGGTGCTGATCGTCGAGGGCGAGCGCCTGCTCGGCATCTTCAGCGAGCGCGACGCGGTGTTCCGCGTGATCGCCCGCGGGCTGGACCCCGCCGTGACCATGCTGGCGCAGGTGATGACGCCGGATCCGAAGACGATCAAGCCGAACAACACCTTCGGCTATGCGATGACACTGATGCACGAGAACGGTTTCCGCCACCTGCCGGTGGTCGACGAAGGCAAGCCGGTCGGCATCGTCTCGGCGCGCACCGCGCTCGACCCGGACCTCGAGGAGTTCATCTGCGAGGAGCGCCGGCGCAAGCACTTCAAGGAAGAAGCGGTCTGAGCCGCTGCCGCTGCCGGTCCCGGCGGCGGCGTTCGTCCCCACCCGGCAAGTCCCGCGGCGAAAGCGCTGCGCCGGCGTCGGCGCCCCGGCGGCACGGCGGTCGCCTTGTGCAGTGCGCGCCCGCGCTGCGCCCGCCTGTGCGATAAGGCGACGTTCCGTTTCCTGGCGCCGACCCGCCCGACGATGCCGCCGCAGCCCGATTCCCGCTACGCCGCGATGCGCCTGGCAGTGGCGCTGCTGCTGATGACCGTCGGCGCCAGCGGCATGTACGTGGTGGCGGTGGTGCTGCCGGCGGTTCAGGCCGAGTTCGGCGTGGCGCGCGCCGACGCCTCAATGCCTTACACGTGGATGCTGGTCGGCTTCGGCCTCGGCGGGATCCTGATGGGCAAGCTCGCCGACCGGCACGGCGTCATGGTGCCGATCCTGATCAGCGCCGCCGGCCTCGGCCTCGGCTACGGCGCCGCGGCGCTGGCTGGCGACATCTGGCTGTTCTCGATTGCCCACGGCCTGCTGATCGGCCTGCTCGGTTCCTCGGCCACCTTCGCGCCGCTGATCGCCGACACCGCGCTGTGGTTCGTCCGCCGGCGCGGCATCGCGGTGGCGGTCTGCGCCAGCGGCAACTACCTCGCCGGCACGGTGTGGCCGCCGATCGTGCAGCACTTCGTCGAGACCGTCGGCTGGCGCGACACCTACCTCGGGCTGGCGGCGTTCAGCGCCGTCGTCATGCTGTCGCTGGCGCCGCTGCTGCGGAGCCGGCCGCCGCTGCCGGCGCCGTCGGGCCCGGCCGCTGCCGCCGATGCGTCGCGCAGCAGGCCGTTCGGCCTGTCGCCGACCGCGGCCACGGTCCTGCTGTGCGTCGCCGGGCTGGCCTGCTGCGTGGCGATGTCGATGCCGCAGGTCCACATCGTCGCCTACTGCGGCGACCTCGGCTACGGCGCGGCGCGCGGCGCCGAGATGCTGTCGCTGATGCTCGGCTTCGGCATCGTCAGCCGGCTCGTCTCCGGCGCGATCTGCGACCGCATCGGCGGCCTGCGCACGCTGCTGCTGGGCTCCGCCCTGCAGGGCGTGGCGCTGCTGCTGTTCTTGCCGTTCGACGGCCTCGCCTCGCTGTACGTGATCTCGGCGATGTTCGGCCTGTTCCAGGGCGGCATCGTGCCGAGCTACGCGATCATCGTGAGAGAGCACTTCCCGCCGCGCGAGGCCGGCGCGCGGACCGGCACGGTACTGATGTTCACCCTGCTCGGCATGGCGCTCGGCGGCTGGATGTCGGGCAAGGTGTTCGACCTCACCGGCTCCTACGACGCCGCCTTCGTCAACGGCATTGCCTGGAACCTGCTGAACCTCGCCATCGCCGTCGCGCTGCTCGCGCGAGTGCGGCGCCGGCTCGCCGCGCAGGCGGCTGCCGGCCCCCCGCGCCGCGCCGCCGGCAGCGGCTAAAGTGTCTGTCCGGCGGCCGACGCCGCGCCACCTCCCGGAGAGCACGCTTGAGCAAGCTGCAGCAACGACTGGACGCCCTGCCGCCGGCAGTGCTGCGGGGAATCCTGCGCGGCATCGAGAAGGAGGGCCTGCGGGTCCGCCCCGACGGCGCGCTCGCCACCACGCCGCACCCGGCCGCGCTGGGCTCGGCGCTGACCCACCCGAACATCACCACCGACTTCAGCGAAGCGCAGCTCGAGCTGATCACGCAGGCGCACGGCAGCGTCGAGGCGCTGCTGCAGGAACTCACCGAGCTGCACCAGTTCGTCTGCCGCAACATCGGCGACGAGCTGATCTGGGGCGCAAGCATGCCGTGCAAGCTGCCGGCGGAGGAAGACATCCCGCTCGGCCAGTACGGCCGCTCGAACATGGGCCGGATGAAGACCGTCTACCGGCAGGGCCTGTCGAACCGCTACGGCCGGCGGATGCAGACCATCTCCGGGATCCACTACAACTTCTCGCTGCCGGTCGAGGCGTGGCCGTGGCTGAGGGCGGTGGCGCGAAGCGACGTTCCGCTCGAGCGCTTCCAGGACGTCGGCTACTTCGCGCTGATCCGCAACTTCCGCCGCCACTCGTGGCTGCTGCTGCTGCTGCACGGTGCCTCGCCGGCGGTCTGCGGCACCTTCGTCAGCGGCCACAGCCACGGCCTGTGCGGCTGGGAGACCGGCACCTACTTCGCGCCCTACGGCACCTCGCTGCGCATGGGCCGGCTCGGCTACCAGAGCGACGCGCAGGCGGCGCTGGCGGTGAGCTTCAACTGCATCGGCAGCTACGCGCGCACCCTGCACCGCGCGCTGACCGAGACCTACCCGCCCTACGAGGCCATCGGCCTGCGCGACGGCGACACGTACAAGCAGCTCGCCACCACGCTGCTGCAGATCGAGAACGAGTTCTACGGCACCATCCGGCCGAAGCGCCGCATCCAGCCCGGCGAGCGGCCGCTGCGCGCGCTCGGCCAGCGCGGCGTCGAGTACGTCGAGGTGCGGCTGGTGGACATCGACCCGTTCCGGCCGGTGGGCATCGGCCTGGAGCAGATGCGGCTGCTCGACATCTTCCTGCTGCACTGCCTGCTGTCCGACAGCCCGCCCGACTCGCCGCAGGAGATCGCCGCCATGACGCGCAACCAGCGGCGCATCGCCGAGCGCGGCCGCGACCCGCGCCTTCGCCTGCACCGCACGGCCGAGCTGTTCGCCGCCGACAGCCCGCTCGCCGATGCCGCCGTCGGCGCAGCGCAGCCGACGGCCGAGCTGTCGGCCGACCTGGCGCTGACCGATCTCGCGCCGGCCGACATGTCGCCGGCCGAATGGGGCGGCCGGCTGCTGCGCGAGTGCGAGCCGATTGCCGCCGCGCTCGACCGGGCCCATGGCGAGTCCGGCGGCGGTCGCGCCTACCGCGACGCGCTGGCGGCGGCCATGGCGGCGCTGCAGGACTTCGACGCGCTGCCGTCGACGCGGGTGCTGCTCGAGACCGACCTGAACCACGGCAAGTCGTTTCCCGCCTTTGCGCTGGCGCAGTCCGGGCGGCACCGGCGGCAGCTGCTGGCGCAGCCGCTGGCTGCGGAGGCCGACGCGCGTTACCGGCAGGAGGCGCTCGAGTCGCACCGCGCGCAGCGCGAGCGCGAGGCGGCGGACGATGTGCCGTTCGAGACCTTCCGCCAGCGGTACCTGGCGCAGGACCTGATGGGCGGCGAGCACTTCCGCCCGGCCGGCAGCTGACCTGCCGGCAGGCAGGGCGCGCGGCTCAGGTGCGGGCGGTGGCCACCTGCGCGATCATCGACTCGTAGCGCTGCTGCGCCTCGGCGAAATCCGCCGCCGGCACGGCGCGCATGCGGGCGCGCTCGTTGTCGGACCAGCCGTGGTCTTCGGCCAGCGGCGCATAGGCCTCCGACGGCGGCTCGCCGTCGAGCAGGTCGTCGGTGGCCAGCAGCACGTAGCGGCCGGCCGCATCCGGCTCGCCGGGAAACAGCAGGAACGCCAGGCTCGCCCGCGTGTCGCGCACGCGGTAGGAGATGTAGCGGTCGATGGCCATCCGGCCGTCCTTCACCGAGCTGCCGGCGCGTGCTGCGCCGCGCCGGTCGGTCAGCGTCCGCGCCTTGAAGCCCTTGATGTCGCCCGACTGCCGCTTCGCCGAGTCGGCGCTCAGGTCGTAGCGGCCCTCCAGGTCGGCGGCCAGTCCGGCCAGCTCCCCGGCGACCCTGCTCTCGAGCAGAACCTGGCTGCGCGCGCGCCTGTTGCGCGGGACCAGCGCATTGGCCGGCAGGCGCTCGCCGATCAGGCGCGCGAGATCGTCGGCGGCCTGCGGCGTGACGCGGCCCGACTCGCGCTGCGTCTGCAGGTTCTCGAACAGCGTGAGCAGTTGCTCCCTGCTCAACGACGCCAGCTTCTCGTCGGTCCACTGCATCTGGCTGGGGGGCTGGAACACCTTGCTGGCCGCTTGGCTGGCTTTGCGCATCGATCGTCCTCTTCTTCAATGAGGCGCTGACGCACGGGCCCCGAAGCCCGCAGTATGGGCCTCAAACACCTGCCGTGCCGGCAGGTCGTATCCTCCCTGACGACCGCCTTGCATCGCCCCGTTGCCGTGAAAGCCCGAGCCCACGCCGAAATCACCCTGCTGATGGATGCGCTGGCGTTCTCCGCCGCCAAGCACCGCAACCAGCGGCGCAAGGACGTCGACGCCTCGCCGTACATCAACCACCCGATCGCGCTGGCCCACGT
>JBHJND010000049.1:0-9890 GCA_048497655.1 Caballeronia novacaledonica | reverse complement strand
GGGCGCCGTGCGCGCGCGCGACGACGGCGAGCGCCGCGAGGCGCTGCAGGCGCTGATCGGCGGCGTGGACCGCGCCACCCGCCTGGTCGAGACGGTGCTGGCGCTGGCGCGGCTGGACGCGCGCGCGATCGACCGCGCGGCGCTGCCGGCGGTGCCGCTGCAGCGGATCGTCGCCGACGCGGTCGACGCGCTGGCCGCATCGCCGCGCGCGCAGGCGGTGCGCATCGAGGTGGACGTGCCGGCGCTCGCCGTGCGCGCCGACCCGGAATCGCTGCCGATCGCCGTGCGCAACCTGTGCGAGAACGCGCTGCGCCACGCCGCCGCGCGCGTGCGCGTCGAGGCGCGCGACGAGGGCGGCGGGGTGACGATTGCCGTGCGCGACGACGGCCCGGGCATGACGGACGAGCAGCGCGCGCGTGCGTTCGACCGCTTCTATCGCGCGGCAACCGACGGCGGCGGCGCGGGGCTGGGCCTGGCGCTGGTCAGGCGGGTCGCCGAGATGCACGGCGGCCGCGTGTGCTTCGCGGCGGGCATCGACGGCCAGGGGCTCGGGGTCGAACTCGTGCTGCCGCCTGTTGATGACCCGCAACACGGCCGCGCCGGCGCCGCCGTACCTTGATGCCGGTGCCGGCGGCTTCGCCCGGCGCAGCGGCGGAAGAGGTGTCCGATGAACGTGTTCGTTGTACTTGCGCACCCCGAGCGGCGCAGCTTCAACGCCGCCATGTTCGACACGGCGGTCGAGACGCTGTCGGCGGCCGGCCACGCCGTCATGACCAGCGACCTGTACCGGATGGGCTTCGACCCGGTGTCGAGCCGCCGCAACTTCACCAGCGTGCGCGACCCGAACTACCTGAAGCTGCAGAGCGAGGAGCAGCACGCGACCGAGGTGGGCGGCTTCGCGCCCGAGATCGAGGACGAGATCGTCAAGGTCGAGTCGGCCGACCTGATGATCTGGCAGTTCCCGCTGTGGTGGTTCGCCCTGCCGGCGATCCTCAAGGGCTGGGTCGACCGCGTGTTCGCGATGGGCCGCACCTACGGCGGCGGCCACGTCTACGAGACGGGCAGGTTCAGCGGCAAGCGGGCGCTGCTGTCGCTGACCACCGGCGGACCCGAGGCCGCCTACCGCAATGACGGCTTCAACGGCGACCTCGGCGCGATGCTGCGGCCGATCCACCGTGGCATCCTGAACTTCACCGGGTTTGCCGTGCTGGCGCCGCAGGTCGTCTACGGGCCGGTGCGCGCCGACGACGCGCAGCGCGCCGGCTGGCTGGCCGACTGGGACCGGCGGCTGGGCAGGATCCAGAACGAGTCGCCGATCGATGTCGGCCGGTACTAGGCCGGACGACCCGTCTGCCGTTCGCGAGTCAATCGCGCGTCCGCATTCCCCCGACGGCCCGGACGGCCCGGGCTTCAGCCTGGCGGGCCTGCGCGGGCTGAGCGAAGGCGAGGCTGCTGCCCGCCTGGCACGCGACGGGCCGAACGAACTGCCGTCGCAGCGCTCGCGCGGGCTGCTCGCGGTGGTGCGCGAGGTGGCCCGCGAGCCGATGTTCCAGTTGCTGGTGGCGGCCGGCCTGCTGTACCTGCTGATGGGCAAGCCCGGCGACGCGCTGCTGCTGCTGAGCTTCGTGTTCGTGGTCATTGCGATCACGGTGATCCAGGAGCGGCGCACCGAGCGGGCGCTCGACGCGCTGCGCGACCTGTCCAGCCCGCGCGCGCTGGTGGTCCGCGACGGCGTGCAGCGGCGGATCGCCGGGCGCGACGTCGTGGCGGGAGACGTGGTGATCGTTTCCGAGGGCGACCGCGTTCCCGCCGACGCCATCCTCCGCCGGTCGGCGCACCTGGCAGTCGACGAGTCGGCCCTGACCGGCGAGTCGGTGCCGGTGCGCAAGTTGCCGTCGGCCGCCGCGGCGGCGCTCGACGCACCCGGCGGCGACGACCTGCCGTCGCTGTTCTCCGGCACGCTGGTCACGGCGGGGCAGGGTGTGTGCGAGGTGCTCCGCACCGGAATGCAGACCGAACTCGGCGGCATCGGCAAGGCGCTGCAGCGGATCGAGCCCGAGAAGACGCCGCTGCAGATCGAGACCGCGCACACCGTGCGCTCGCTCGCGCTGGTCGGCATGGCGGCCTGCGCGGCGGTGGTTGTCATCTACGCGCTGACGCGCGGCAACGACTGGCAGGCGTGGAAGGAAGGGGCGCTGGCCGGCATCGCGATGGCGATGGCGCTGCTGCCGGAGGAGTTCCCGGTCGTGCTGACCGTCTTCCTCGCCATCGGCGCGTGGCGGATTTCCGGCAGCCGCGTGCTCACTCGTCGGATGCCGGCGATCGAGACGCTCGGCGCGGCCACCGTCCTGTGCGTCGACAAGACGGGAACGCTGACGCAGAACCGCATGTCCGTGGCGCGGCTGGTCGGCGGCGGCGAGGAGGTCGACCTGCGCGGCACGCCGGTCGCGATTCCGGACCGTCTGCGCCCGCTGCTCGAAACGGCCGTGCTGGCCAGTCCGGCCGATCCCTTCGATCCGATGGAGCGCGCCCTGCACGAGGCGGCCCGCCGCCAGGGCGCACTGCCGCTCACGCAGACCGCTCGCCTCGTTCGCGAGTACCCGTTGTCGCGCGCCGTCCTTGCGGTGACTCACGTCTGGGAGGAACCGGCCGGCGGCGGCCGGATCGCCGCCGCCAAGGGCGCTCCGGAGGCCATCGCGCGGCAGTGCGGCATGTCGGCCGCCGAGGACGCTGCGCTGGCCGGCCGGATCGAAGCGCTCGCCTCCGAGGGGCTGCGCGTGCTCGGCGTGGCACGCGCCGAGGTGGGCCCCGGCCCGCTGCCGGCAGACCCGGCGGCGCTGCCGTTGCGCTTCGTCGGCCTGGTGGCGCTCGCCGATCCGCTGCGCCCCGACGTGCCGGTCGCCGTCGCCGAGTGCCAGGGCGCCGGCATACGCGTCGTCATGATCACCGGCGACTATCCGGCGACGGCAAAGGACATCGCGCGGCAGGCTGGCCTGCTCAACCACGCCGAGGTGGTCACCGGGCCGGAACTCGACGCGATGTCGGAGCAGGAACTGACGGCGCGGATCGGCGAGGTGCGGGTCTTTGCCCGGGTGGTTCCGGAGCAGAAGCTGCGCATCGTCTCGGCGCTGAAAGCCAACGGCGAGGTCGTCGCCATGACCGGCGACGGCGTCAACGACGCGCCGGCGCTGAAGGCGGCGCACATCGGCATCGCCATGGGCGGGCGCGGCACCGACGTGGCGCGCGAGTCCGCCTCGCTGGTGCTGCTCGACGATGCGTTCTCGTCGATCGTCGCCGCGGTGCGGCTCGGCCGGCGGATCTACGACAACATCAGGAAGGCGACCGCATTCATCCTCGCCGCGCACGTGCCGATCGCCGGCCTGTCGATGATCCCGGTGTTCTTCCCGACCTGGCCGCTGCTGCTGCTGCCGGTGCACATCGTCTTCCTCGAACTGATCATCGATCCGGCCTGCTCGCTGATCTTCGAGGCGGAGCGCGCCGAGCCCGACATCATGCGGCGACGGCCGCGCGCGCAGGGCGAGCGGCTGTTCTCGACTCCCACGGTCGTCGTCGCGGTGCTGCAGGGGCTGAGCGTGCTTTCCGCGTGCCTGGCGATCTTCGTGCTGGCCCGCAGCGGGCACGGGCCTGACGCGGCGCGGGCGCTTACGTTCTCGGCGCTGGTGGTGTCGCTGCTCGCCATCATCCTGATGAACCGCTCGTGGACGCGTTCGACGATCGCCATGCTGGGCGAGCGCAATGCGGCGCTGTGGTGGGTGGTCGCCGGCGGTGCAGGCTTCCTCGCCGCCGTGCTTTTTGTTGCCCCCGTGCGGACGCTGTTCTCCTTCGCGCCATTGCACGCGCAGGACATCGGCCTGAGCCTGGCCGCCGGGCTGGCCTGCCTGGCCTGGTTCGAGATGCTGAAGCTCACCCCGTGGTGGAGGCGGCTGCAGGCGGGCGCCGCCTTGCGGGCGAACCCGTAGCGACCGCCGTCGGGCGCCGGGCAATGGCCGGCGCGATGGCGCGCGCCCCCGCGCGCGGGCCGATGGCCGTTCAGGAGCTTTCGCCGAAGCCGTCGCTGAACAGCGAGGCGATCTCGCGCACCGCGGCGGCCTCCTCGGGCCCGTCCGCTTCCAGCTGGACCAGGGTGCCGGTCGACGCCGACAGCAGCATGAGCGCCACGATGCTGCGCGCGCTCGCGCGGCGCCCCCTGGCGACGAGCGACACGGTGCAAGGGAAGCGCGAAGCCGCGTCGACGATCTTCGCGCTGGCGCGCGCGTGCAGGCCGAGCGCGTTGGTGACGGTGACTTCCTTGATCTGCATGGACTGGCCCTCCTCGATACCTGTCGGCCGGAGTGCGCGCCGCCGGCAGGGGCGGACAGCCGGAGGTTGCCTGCGCTTCGTTAACGGCGGATTAATCCGCCCGCCGTCTTCGAGTGAGCGCCTCGTTCTTGCGCACCGGGCTGCGATCCGATTGGTGCCGGCCATGGCCTACTATCGAAGCGCTCCCGAAGACGACCCCCGAGAGAAGGCGGCACCGAATGCCGATCCGCCCGTCGACCCATGCTGCTGACGACCGCTGAAGCCGCCGCCATCGAGTCGCGCGTGGCGAAGCTCGAGGCCGAGCGCGGCATCGAGGTGGTGACGCTGCTGACCCGCAAATCCGACGTGTATCCGGAGGCGGTCTGGAAGGCCTTTGCCTTCGGCGCCGCGCTCGCCGGAATGGCCGTGACGCTGGCCGACCTGGCGAACCCCGCGTGGACCGGCGCGGCGCTGGTGCTGACCTCGGTGCTGCTGGTGCTCGGCGCCGGCGCGGGCTGCGCGGTGGCGGCGGTGTTCGTGCCGACGATCACGCGGCTGTTCCTGCGCGAGTCGCGCATCGCGCTCGAGACGGAGCAGTACGCCAAGGCGCAGTTTCTCGACCGGGAGCTTTTCACTACCCGCGAGCGCACGACGATCCTGCTGCTGGTGAGCCTGCTCGAGCGGCGCGTCGTCATCCTCGCCGACGCCGGACTGCGTGCGCAGGCGACGGCCGCCGACTGGCAAGGCGTGATCGGGCGCATGGCTGCACCGCTGCGCGCCGGTCGCCGCGGCGAGGCGGTGCTCGCGGGACTGGACGCCATCGACGAGCTGCTCGGTCGCCTCGCCATCGCGCGCACGGCCGGCGCGATGTTCGGCGACCGGCCGATCGAGGCCGACCGATGATGGCCTGGCGAGTGCTGGCGGCGTTGCTGTGGCTCGTCGTCGCCGCCGCTGCGCCGGCCAACGCGGCCGACGTGCCGTTTCTCTCCGGGCGAGTGGTCGACGACGCCGAGGTCCTGGCGCCGGCGGTGCGCGAGCGGCTGGCGGCGAAGCTGAAGGCGCACGAGGACAAGACGACCAACCAGGTCGTGCTGCTGACCGTGCCGACCATCGCGCCCGAGAGCATCGAGGAGTACGCCTCGCGCGTCTTCGCTGCCTGGAAGCTCGGCCAGCGAGACAGGGACAACGGCGTGCTGGTGGTCGTCGTGCCTAACGACCGCCGGATGCGCATCGAGGTCGGCTACGGGCTGGAGGCGACGCTGACCGACGCGATCAGCGGCCGGATCATCCGCAACCAGATGACGCCGCGCTTCAAGTCCGGCGACTACGACGGCGGCGTCGAGGCCGGCGTCGAGGCGATCGTCGGTCTGCTCGAGGGCGGCGCGGCGCCGGCCGCCGACAGCGCGCCGCGCGCGGTCGCCCAGGCATCGGTGTTCGAGGGCTTCGACGAGTCCGACCTGCCGCCGTGGCCGATGCGCATCCTGCTCGGCGCGTTCATCTTCGGCATCATCGGCCTGTTCACCATCATCGGCGTGATGACGCCGGGGGTGGGCTGGTTCCTCTACCTGTTCCTGATCCCCTTCTGGGCGATGTTCCCGATCATCGTCGTCGGCGTGAAGGGCGCGCTGGTCCTGCTGACGACCTACGTGATCGGCTACCCGCTGGCCAAGGTGATCCTCAGCCGCAGCGCCTGGTACGAGAAGGCGAAGCGCGACCTGAAGACGAAGGGAACGGCGACGATCGGCGGCTTCACGATGACCTCGGGCGGCGGCTCGAGCTGGTCGTCGGGCGGATCCTCTTCGGGCGGCTTCTCGGGCGGCGGCGGAAGCTCGGGCGGCGGAGGCAGTTCCGGCAGCTGGTGAGCGACCGGCTGCACCCCGAAGCCGAGCGCGTCGGCGCGGGCCAGCGGGGTTGATCTCGGTCAACGCCGCGGCCGCGGGTGGATCGACAGTCATGTTTTCTCGGCAGACGCCGGCCGTTTCGAGCGCGGCGTGTCGAGTCGTTTTCCCCGGGGAGGAAGACCATGAAGGAGATCGCCCGACACCTGCTGTTCATCGCCGGCCTGCTCGCGCTGCTCGCCGGGCCGGCCGCTGCCGAAGACGATCAGGCCGGCTGCAAGGACCACCCGTTGCTGAGCCGGATGCCCAATCACTACATCTATGGTTGCGACTTCAGCCAGTTCGAGATGAAGCGGTTCCCGGTCGGCCCGCTGAACAAGGACAACAAGGCCAAGCTGCAGGAAGTGGAGGGCGAGTTCTGGTCGATCGACTACCTGCTCAACGAGGGCGCGACCAAGGCGAGCGGGCTGCAGATCCAGCGCAACTTCCAGAACGCGGCGAAGAAGGCCGGCGGAACCGTCGAGGGCACCTACCCCGAGTGGTGCTCGCTCGAGCTCGACGAGTCGTTCAGGGATCGCTGCACCAACTACGGCACCACGCTGAAGCTGAACAAGGGCGGCAAGGACTACTGGGTCTTCGTCAATGCGGCCGGCGTGGGCGGCGGCCCGGGCTACACGGTGTTCATCCTCGCCGTCGGGGAGATGGCGCAGGACGTCAGCGTCAACGAGCTCGTCGAGAAGCTGAACAAGGACGGCTTCCTGACCCTGTACGTCAACTTCGACACCGGCAAGGCGACCATCAAGCCCGACTCCGACAAGACGCTCGACGACGCCGCGGCCGCGCTGAAGGCGGCGTCCAGCCTGAAGATCGAGGTCGGCGGGCACACCGACAACGTCGGCACGCCGCAGGCGAACGAGAAGCTGTCGAGCGAGCGCGCCAATGCGGTGATGGCGGCGCTGGTCAAGCGCGGCGTGCCCGCCAACCGGCTGACGGCGAAGGGCTACGGACAGAGTTCGCCGGTCGCCGACAACCGCAGCGAGGACGGACGGGCGAAGAACCGGCGGGTCGAACTGGTCAGGAAGTAGTGAAGGGCGCCGCCAGGTCGAGCTCCATGTAGGCCGCGCCCTCGATCGGGTTGAAGACGTAGGGCGCGATCGGGCGGAAGCCGAGCGAGCGATAGAGCGCCTGCGCCGCCTGCATGCTCGCCAGCGTGTCGAGCCGCATGCGCTGGTAGCCGGCTTCCTGCGCGGCCCGGCAGATCGCGCGGGCAAGCTGCCGGCCGAGGTGAACGCCGCGCCCGGCCGGTCGCACGTACAGGCGCTTCATCTCGCACACTGCGCCTTCGAGCGGGCGCATCGCCACGCAGCCGACGACCCGGCCGTCGTCCTCGGCAAGGAGAACCCGGCCCTGCGGCTCGGCGTACTTGCCCGGCAGGCCGGCCAGCTCGGCCTCGAAGCCCTGGAAGCAGAGGTCGAATCCGAGGCCGTCGGCGTACTCGCGGAAGATCGCCCGCACCTGTTGCAGGTCGTCGGGGAAGCGTGCGGGACGTATCGCTGGCATTGCAGGAAGCGGCGTGTCGAGGCGGCAGTCTAGCCAGGCGAAGATGACGCGGCCGCCACGTAAACTCAGGGGCACCCGCTGCGGAGTCCCTGGTTGCGGCGACCGCGCAACGGCAAAGGTAAACCGGATGACCCGAAGACACACCTACGTCGGCAAGCCGCGTCTGCTGCACCAGGTCATCGAGCCGCGCGCCCTGCTGGAGATGGCATCGCTGCCGTGGAGCCTGCCGTGGCTGGCACGCACGCCGAAGGGCGACGGCCACCCGGTGCTGCTGCTGCCGGGCTTCATGGCCGACGAGGGCACGCTGATCGTGCTGAAGCTGTTCCTCGAGAACCGCGGCTACGAGGTGCAGACCTGGGGCTTCGGCCGCAACGTCGGCTTCAGCACCAAGCACGCCAGCGCGCTCGAGCAGAAGATCCGCTACATGCACTACAAGAGCGGCCGCAAAGTGAGCCTGGTGGGCTGGAGCCTCGGCGGCATGTACGCGATGTACGGCGCGCACGTGGCCACCGAGTGCGTGCGATCGGTGATCACGCTCGGCAGTCCGGTGAGCCTCGATGCGGGCGGCAGCCAGTCGCCGCCGCTGGTCAAGGCGCTCTACCGGCTGATCGCCCACCCGATGGGGACCAAGGCGCACCTGGCGCAGTCGCGCGCTAAGTACCTGCGCCGGCCGAAGGAACTGCCGGTGCCGATCTCCTGCCTCTACTCGGTGGCCGACGGCGTCGTGCCGCCGCAGGAGGCGACCATCGACGGCAACCGGGCGCTGCACGAGAACATCCGGGTGGCGGGCAGCCACCTCGGGCTGGGCTTCAACCCGCTCGTGCTGTGGATCGTCGCGGACCGGCTGGCGCAGCGCGAGGGCCGCTGGCGGCGTTTCTCGCCGCCGCCGGGGCTTTTCGCGCGGGTCTACCGGCTGACTTCGCGCTTCGCGCCGGCTTAGTCTTCGCCGCCCCCGCCCGCGCGGCCTTGCGCGCCAGGGCGAGGTATTCCTGGAAGCAGTCGCGAAGGCACTGCGCGAACGCCTCCGGGTCGGGCATCTGCTCGCGGCACGAGGTTGGCGAGATGATGATCTTGCCGTCGTAGCTCGTCACCGCGAACACCAGCCCGAGGCCGTCGTTGATCGGCATGATCGCCGAGAAGTACGTCATGCGGGCGCCGTTCAGGTACATCGGCACCGTCGGTCCCGGCACGTTGGTGACGGCGAAGTTGGCCAGCGGCGCGCGGCGGCCGACGCCGAGCAGCGCCCGGCCGAGCATCTTGCCGGTGATCGCCAGGGTGGCCGCCGGCGCCTGGGTGCCGATGTCGGTCAGCTCGCGCGCGCCGACCGCTTTCGCGATCAGCGGCGAGGCATCGGTCTGCGACTTGACGTGCGCCAGCCTTTGCACGGGGTCGGCGATCGTCACGCCGAGCATGACCCGCTCCCATTGCACCTCGGGCCGCTGGGCGGCGCCGCCTTGCGGGTCGCGCACGTACACCGGCAGCAGCGTCGACAGGTCCTGCTCGGGAAGTTCCTCGTTCGCCTCGAAATAGCGGCGCAGCCCGCCGGCGCACACCGCCAGTACCAGGTCGTTGATCCGCGCGCCGGGCACCAGCCGGCGGATCTCGCGGAACTCGTCGAGTTGGAAACGACGCGTATCGAACACCCGGTACGGCGAGACCACCGAGTTGAAGCGCGTCAGTGGCACCGTCTCCTGTTTCTGCAGAAGTTCGGCGGCAAACGAGCGGGCGGCCGGGATCACCCGCGTCACCGCGTTCCACACCGGGCTCGCCAGCCGGCGAGGCGATGTCACCTTGCGCGCCAGGCCGCGGCAGGCCAGTTCCAGCGGGCTCGGCGGCGAGGCCGGGAACCACGGCTCGGGCGGCTCGGCTTTCGGCGGCTGCGGCGTCGTATCGTGCAGCAGGGTGATGATCGCGGTGCCGCGCTTGACGTCGATCGCCGCGTTGTGCAGCTTGGTCAGCAGCGCGAAGCTGTCCTTCGGCAGGTCGTCGATCGCGTCCAGCCCCTCGATCACGTACGGCTCCCACAGCGGCCGGTTCAGGTCGAGGGGCCGTGCGTGGATGCGCGAGGTCTGGATGCAGAACTGCCGCCAGTCGCCCGGCTTCGGCAGTGCGATGTTGCGCACGTGGTACTCGAGGTCGAAGTTCTCGTCCTCGACCCAGTACGGCTCGTCCAGCCCGAACGGCACGCTGCAC
>JBHJND010000048.1:0-4721 GCA_048497655.1 Caballeronia novacaledonica | reverse complement strand
CCGCTACGACCCGAAGGCGATCGCCTGCCTGATCCTCGACGTGCGCATGCCCGGCATGAGCGGCCTGCAGCTGCAGGAGGAGCTGCTGGCGCGCGGCTCACACCTGCCGGTGGTGTTCATCACCGGCCACGGCGACGTGCCGATGGTGGTGAACACGATGAAGAAGGGCGCCGTCGACTTCATCGAGAAGCCGTTCGAGCAGCAGGCCCTGAAGAACCTGGTCGAGAAGATGCTGGCGCGCGCCCGCGAGGACGCGGCGCGGATCGAGCGCGAGCGGATGAACACCGCGCTGCTGTCGAAGCTGACGCCGCGCGAGCAGCAGGTGCTCGAGCGGATCGTCGCCGGGCGGCTGAACAAGCAGATCGCCGACGACCTCGGCATCTCGATCAAGACCGTCGAGGCGCACCGCGCCAACATCATGGACAAGCTCAACGCCGGCACGGTGGCCGACCTGATGCGGGTGGCGCTGGGCACCGGCTAGGCCGAAGGGACGAAACCGCCGCATCGCGGCTCGGCCTAGGCTTTCCCGGGCGCGCGCGGCGGCCGCGCTGCTAACCTTGCGGCCCCTGCGAGAAGACCCTGCAAATGCCTTTCGACGTCAAGGACAATCCGCTGCTCGACCTGTCGGGCCTGGCGCGCTTCGACGCGATCGCCCCCGGGCACGTCACGCCGGCGATCGACACGCTGCTCGAGCAGTGCCGGGCCGCCGTCGCCCGCGTCACCGGACCGTCGACGGCCGCCACCTGGACGGCGGTCGTCGAGCCGCTCGACGACGCGCTCGACCGCCTCGGCCGCGCCTGGGGCGCGGTGGCGCACCTGAACGCGGTTCTCGACACCCCGCCACTGCGCGCCCAGTACAACGCCAACCTGCCCAAGCTGACCCAGTTCTGGACCGAGCTGGCGCAGAACGAGGCGCTGTACGGCAAGTACAAGTCGATCGCCGCGCGCGACGACTTCGCGCAGCTGGCGCAGCCGCGGCGGCGGGTGGTCGAGAACGAGCTGCGCGACTTCCGCCTCGGCGGCGCCGAGCTGCCGCCGCCGGGCAAGGAGCGCCTGCGGGCGATCCGCGAGCGGCAGTCGCAGCTGTCGACGCGCTTCGCCGAGAACGTGCTCGACGCGACCAATGCCTTCGAGCTGCTGATCGACGACGCGGCCGCGCTCGCCGGCGTGCCGCAGGACACGCTGCAGATGCTGCGCGAGTCGGCGCAGGCCGACGGCAAGGCCGGCTACAAGCTGACGCTGCACGCGCCCAGCTACTTCCCGGTCCTGCAGTACGCCGACGACCGGGCGCTGCGCGAGCGTCTGTTCCACGCCTACTCGACGCGGGCCTCGGAGTTCGGCAAGCCGGAGTGGGACAACACGCAGCCGATGATCGAGCTGCTGCGGCTGCGCCGCGAGCAGGCCAGGCTGCTCGGCCACCGCGACTTCGCCGAGCTGTCGCTGGTGCCGAAGATGGCCGAATCGGCGCGGCAGGTGCTCGACTTCCTGCGCGACCTGGCGCGCCGCGCGCGGCCGTTCGCCGAGCGCGACATGGCCGAGCTGAAGGAGTTCGCGGCGCGCGAACTGGGGCTGGCCGACCTGCAGGCGTGGGACCTCAGCTACGCCAGCGAGAAGCTGCGCCAGGCGCGCTACGCGTATTCGGAACAGGAGCTCAGGCAGTACTTCCCCGAGCCACGCGTGCTCGCCGGCCTGTTCAGGGTGATCGAGACTTTGTTCTCGGTGGCCATCCGCGAGGACACGGCGCCGGTGTGGCACCGTGACGTGAAGTTCTATCGCATCGAGTCGCCCGCCGGCGAGCTGCTCGGCCAGTTCTACCTCGACCTGTACGCCCGCGAGCACAAGCAGGGCGGCGCCTGGCAGGACGACGCGCGCGCCCGCCGGCGCGCCGATGGCGCCCTGCAGACCCCGGTGTCGTTCCTCACCTGCAATTTCTCGCCGCCGTCGGGCGGCAGGCCGGCGCTGTTCACCCACGACGAGGTGCTGACGCTGTTCCACGAGTTCGGCCACGGCCTGCACCACCTGCTCACCCGGGTCGACGAGGCGGGCGTGTCGGGCATCCGCGGCGTCGAGTGGGACGCGGTCGAGCTGCCGAGCCAGTTCATGGAGAACTTCTGCTGGGAGTGGGAGGCGCTGCAGTTGCTGACCGCGCACGTCGACAGCGGCGCGAGCCTGCCGCGGGCGCTGTTCGACAAGATGATCGCGGCGAGGAATTTCCAGAGCGGCCTGTTCATGCTGCGCCAGGTGGAGTTCGGCCTGTTCGACATGCTGGCGCACACGGCGCTCGACCCGGCGCTGACCGACGCCGCCGCGCTGCTGCGGCTGGTCGACGAGGTGCGGCGCGAGGTCGCGGTCGTCCGGCAGCCGCCCTACCAGCGCATGCCGTGGACCTTCACCCACGTGTTCGCCGGCGGCTACGCCTCGGGCTACTACAGCTACAAGTGGGCCGAGGTGCTGTCGGCCGACGCCTATGCCGCGTTCGAGGAGATCGGCAGCACGCTCGACCCCGGACTCGGCACGCGCTTCCTCGACGAAGTGCTGGCGATGGGCGGCAGCCGGCCGGCGATCGATTCGTTCGTCGCCTTCCGCGGCCGCAAGCCGATGATCGACGCGCTGCTGCGCCATCACGGCATGAGCGCGACGGGCCGCCCCGAGCGCGAATCCTTCGAGCGCAGCGAGAAGCTGGCCCAGTGACTGCCTGACCCCGCCGGATCATTCATGAACAAGCTGCTCACGTTCGCCTGTCTCGCCGCTTTAGCGGCCGCCCTTTCCGTACCGGCCGCGGCGCAGTACCGCTGGACCGACGCCAACGGCAAGGTCTACTACGGCGATTCGCCGCCGCGCGATGCCAAGGACGTGCGCTCGCTCGGCAAGGGCTCGGCGCCGGCGGCCGGCGAGGCCGGCGCCAGCGCCAACCTGCCGTACGAACTGCGGCGGGCCGCAGAGCGGGCGCCGGTCGTGCTCTTCACCTCGCCCGAGTGCCAGCCCTGCGTGCCGGCGACGGCGCTGCTGCGCGAGCGCGGAGTGCCCTACACCGAACGCAGCGTCGTCACCACCGACGACCTGCAGGAGTTCCGCCGCCTCACCGGCGCCGTGCGGCTGCCGCACATCACCGTCGGCACGCTGTCGCAGAACGGCTTCAATCCCGAGATCTGGAACTCGCTGCTGGACGCCGCCGGATACCCGAAGGGTTCGATGCTGCCGCGCAACTTCCAGTGGGCGGCACCGCAGCCAATGGTGCCGTCGAAGGCCGAGCCGAGGGCGGCCGACGCCGCGGGTGCCGCCTCGGCCACCGCGCCCGCCGCGACGACGCGCTAAGCAACCGCCGTGGCGCTTTCGGTCGCGACCTGGAACGTCAACTCGCTGAAGGTCCGCCTGCCGCACCTGCTCGACTGGCTCGGCCAGCACGCGGTCGACGTCGTCTGCCTGCAGGAGACCAAGCTCACCGACGACCGCTTCCCGGCCGCCGAACTGCAGGCCGCCGGCTACCGCAGCGTGTTCGCCGGCCAGAAGACCTACAACGGCGTGGCGATCCTGCTGCGCGAGTCAGCCGGCGTCGCGGCGACCGAGGTGCAGGTCAACCTGCCAAACCTGGCTGACGAGCAGAAGCGCCTGCTCGCCGTCACGCTCGACGGGCTGCGCATCGTCAACGGCTACTTCCCGAACGGCCAGGCGGTCGGCTCGGACAAGTTCGCCTACAAGCTCGCCTGGCTGTCGGCGCTGACCGACTGGCTGCGCGGCGAGCTGGCGCGGCACGGGCAGTTGCTGCTGGCCGGCGACTTCAACATCGCCCCCGAGCCGCGCGACGTGCACGACCCGGCGCTGTGGGAAGGCCAGGTGCTGTTCTCCGATCCGGAGCGCGCCGCCTTCCGCGCCCTGCTCGCGCTCGGCCTGCGCGACGGCTTCCGCCTGTTCGAGCAGCCCGAGCGAAGCTACACGTGGTGGGACTACCGCAACCTCGCCTTTCGCCGCAAGATGGGCCTGCGCATCGACCACATCCTGCTGTCGAACGCCGCCGCCGCGCGCTGCACCGCCTGCACGATCGACATCGAGCCGCGCCGCCGCGAGCAGCCGAGCGACCACGCGCCGGTGATCGCCACCCTCGACTGATCCGGCCCGCGCCCGGTCAGTCGAGTGGGTGGGGAATCAGCACGAAGTCCTTGCCGCGCAGGTGGCAGGCGGAGCACAGCGGCGCGCCGTTGGCCTGCGCCGTGACGTTGCCGGCCGGCGTGGTGCCGAGGATCTCGTACCAGTACCAGCCCTTGCCGCCGTCGCTGTCGGCGGCTGTCTTCACCGACACTGCCCAGCCCGCCAGCTTGCCGCCGCTGTCCTGCAGTTCCTTCACCGCCGCAGAGCCCTTGGGGTGCGCGGCGGCCTTCGCCGCCATCGACTTGTCGAGCGCGGGGTTGAGGAAGGTCACCACCAGCCCCTGGTGCGGCCCCATCGAGCGGTGCGGCCCCGACTCGCTGGGCCACTGCCTGTAGCCGCCGGCCTGCAGCCACTTCAGCAGCGCTGCAGGCTCGACAGGCGGCACGTCGCTCGCGCGGGCCGCGCCGAGCGGCAAGGCGAGCGACAGGGCGACAGTCGCAATCAGCGCTGCGCGCGCGGACGTTTGCATCGGGCAGTCTCCTCGTCGTTGTTCGAGCGGGCCTCCGGGCCGCCTCGCACCGGCCGCCTTCGTCTGTTCATCCGTTAGAGCCGCCCACCTAGTCCGAGGCGGCCGC
>JBHJND010000047.1:0-3009 GCA_048497655.1 Caballeronia novacaledonica | reverse complement strand
TCGACCCATCGCTGTTCAAGGCATACGACATACGCGGCGTCGTCGACCGCACGCTGACCACCGACGCGGTGCGGGCGATCGGCGCGGCCCTTGGTGCCGAGGCGATTGCCCTCGGCCGGCAGGAGATCGTCGTCGGCCGCGACGGCCGCCTTTCGGGGCCGAAGCTGCGCGACGCGCTGGTCGAAGGCATCCGCTCCACCGGAACCGGCGTGGTCGACGTCGGCATGGTGGCCACGCCGATGCTGTACCTGTCGACGCACCTGCTCGGCACAGGCTGCGGCGTGGAGATCACCGGCAGCCACAACCCGCCCGAGTACAACGGGCTGAAGATGGTCCTCGGCGGCGCGACGCTGTACGGCGAGGCGATCCAGAAGCTGCGGCGGATCGCCGAGCAGGGTTCGGCGCCGCGCGCTGCAACGCCCGGCCCGCTGCGCACGGCCGACGTGCGCGATGCCTACTTCCGGCGCATCGGCGGCGACGTGAAGCTGGCGCGGCCGATGAAGATCGCCGTGGACTGCGGCAACGGGGTGGCCGGCGCCTTCGCCCCGGCGCTTTACCGGATGCTCGGCTGCGAGGTCACCGAGCTGTTCTGCGAGGTCGACGGCAGCTTCCCCAACCACCATCCCGACCCGGCGCACCCGGAGAACCTGCAGGACCTGATCGGCGCCCTGCGCGAGACCGACGCCGAGATCGGCCTGGCCTTCGACGGCGACGGCGACCGGCTCGGGGTGGTCACCAGGGACGGCAACATCATCTATCCCGACCGGCAGATGATGCTGTTCGCCAGAGGCGTGCTGCAGTCCAACCCCGGCGGCGAGATCATCTTCGACGTCAAGTGCTCGCGCAATCTCGCGCGGGAGATCGCCGCGCACGGTGGCCGGCCGACCATGTGGCGCACCGGCCACTCGCTGATCAAGGCGAAGCTGAAGGAAAGCGGGGCGCCGCTGGCCGGCGAGATGAGCGGGCACATCTTCTTCAACGACCGCTGGCCCGGCTTCGACGACGGCATGTACGCCGGCGCGCGTCTGCTCGAACTGCTGTCGCGCGAGCGGGACCCGTCGGCGGTCCTGAACGCGCTGCCGGACGCGGTCAGCACGCCGGAACTGCACCTGCAGACCGCCGAGGGCGAGAACTTCGCCATCGTCGAGCGCCTGCAGCGCGAGGCGAAGTTCGCCGATGCGCTCGAGCTGATCACCATCGACGGCGTGCGCGTCGAGTACGCCGACGGCTTCGGCCTGGTGCGGCCGTCGAACACCACGCCGGTGCTGGTGCTGCGCTTCGAGGCCGACGATGCCGCCGCGCTGGCGCGCATCCAGACCGACTTCCGCCGGGCGCTGCTGGCGGTGAAGCCCGACGCCCGGCTGCCGTTCTGACTGTCCCGAAGGCTCGCGCCTAGAATCGCCGCCGCCATGCAAGCGAGCGGCGAGCGGTTGCTGATCGTCAAGACGTCGTCGATGGGCGACGTGGTGCACGCGGCTCCGCTGGCCGCCGACCTGGCGCGCCGCTTCCCATCGGCGGCGATCGACTGGCTGGTCGAGGAAGGCTTCGCCGCCATCCCGCGCATGCATCGCTCGGTCGACCGCGTGATCACCGTCGCGGTGCGCCGCTGGCGGCGGGCGCCGCTGGCAGCGGCGACCTGGCGCGAGGTGCGCGCGGCCAGGGAACAACTGCGCGCACACCGCTACAGCGCGATCCTCGACTGCCAGGGCCTGCTGAAGAGCGCCTGGATGGCGCGCTGGGCACGGGGACCCAGGTGGGGCTTCGACCGCGCCAGCGCCCGTGAGCCGCTGGCGGCGCTGCTTTACACGCACGCGGTGGCGGTGCCGAACGACCTGCACGCGATCGCGCGCAACCGCGCGCTCGGGCAGGTGGCGTGCGGCACCGATGCCGCCGCGCCGGCGATGTTCGGCCTGCAGGCCGCGGCGCTGGCCGGCGGCGAGTGGCTGCAGGCTACATCGCGGCCCTATGCGGTACTGCTGACCAACGCCAGCCGGGCGAGCAAGCGCTGGCCGGACGATCGCTGGCGCGCGGTGGCAGGCGCACTGCAGGCGCGCGGCCTGCGCTCGCTGCTGTTCGCCGGCAGCGCCGCCGAGGAGCGCGACACGCGCGCGCGCGCCGCCGGCATGGCCGATGCGTGGATCGCGCCCCGCTGCGGCATCGACACCGTGGCGGCGGTGCTGGCGCGCGCCCGCGTCGTGGTCGGCCTGGACACCGGGCTTTCGCACCTCGCGGCGGCGCTGGGTGCGCCGACGCTCGGCATCTTCTGCGACTACGAGCCGCGGCTGGTCGGCATCACCGGAAGCGCGCCCTGCGCCAGCCTCGGCGGCGTGAACGCCTCGCCGACGGTGGAGGCGGTCACGTCTGCAATAGACGAACTGCTTGGCCGCGGCGCCGCTGCGCCGTGCGTGCCGTGACGCCTCGGCAGCGGCTGGCGCTCGCCGCCTACTCGGCGGCCTGGTGGCTGGCGGCGCCGGCGGCGGCGCTGTACCTGCTCTGGCGCAGCATCGCCCAGCGCGAGTATCGAAGTCACTGGGGCGAGCGCTTCCTCGGCCGCGGCGCGGCGCCGCCGGCGGGCCGGCCGCTGATCTGGATCCACGCGGTGTCGGTCGGCGAGACGCGCGCGGCGCAACCGCTGATCGAGCAGCTGGCGCGCGAGCTTCCCGCGGCCTCGTTCCTGCTGACGCACATGACGCCGACCGGCCGTGCGGTCGGCCAGTCGATCGTCGCTGCGCTTCCGGGGCGCGTCGCGCAGCGGTATCTGCCGTACGACCTGCGCTTGGCGGTCGCGCGCTTCCTGCGCGAGGTGCGGCCGGCGGTCGGCGTGATCATGGAGACCGAGGTCTGGCCCAACCTGCTGCACGCGACCGGGCGGGCCGGCGTGCCGATGCTGCTCGCCAACGCGCGGCTGTCGGAGAAGTCCGCCGCGCGCGGCCGGCGCTTCGCGGCGCTGCTGCAGCCGGCGGCGGAAGGCTTCGACCGGATCGCCGCGCAGAGCGAGGCCGACCGGGC
>JBHJND010000046.1:0-1675 GCA_048497655.1 Caballeronia novacaledonica | reverse complement strand
GAGCGAGAACGACATGCCGCTATCGAACCGCCGCACGCTGACCCAGTACCTGATCGAGCAGCGCTCCCGTTTCCCCGGTGCCAGCGGCGCGCTGAACGCGCTGATCCTCGATGTCGCGCTGGCCGCCAAGGCGATCGGCCGTGCGGTCTCCTTCGGCGAACTCGGCGACCCGATGAGCGCGCAGCTGATCGACGCCTCGAAGTCGCACGCGCCGGTGGTCAACGTGCAGGGCGAGACCCAGAAGGCGCTCGACGTGGTCAGCAACGAGATCTTCCTGCGCACCACCGAGTGGTCCGGCCACCTTGCCGGCATGGGCTCGGAGGAGATGGAGGCGCCCTACCAGATCCCGGCGCAGTACCGGCGCGGCAAGTACCTGCTGGTGTTCGACCCGCTCGACGGCTCGAGCAACATCGATGTCAACGTCTCGGTCGGCAGCGTCTTCTCGATCCTGCGCGCGCCGCAGGAGGTGCTCGACAGCGGCCGCGACGTCACCGAGGCGGACTTCCTGCAGCCCGGCACGACGCAGGTCGCCGCCGGCTACGCGATCTACGGCCCGGCGACGATGCTGGTGCTCACCGTCGGCAACGGCGTGGCCGGCTTCACGCTCGACCACAACCTGGGCGAGTTCAAGCTGACGCATCCGGACATCCGCGTGCCGGCCGAGGCGCAGGAGTTCGCCATCAACTCGAGCAACAGCCGCTTCTGGGAGTCGCCGGTCAAGCGCTACGTCGACGAGTGCCTGGCCGGCAAGACCGGGCCACGCGGCAAGGACTTCAACATGCGCTGGATCGCCAGCATGGTGGCCGAGGCGCACCGGATCCTGATGCGCGGCGGCGTGTTCATGTACCCGCGCGACACCAAGGACCCGGCCAAGCCCGGCCGGCTGCGCCTGCTGTACGAGGCCAACCCGATCGGCTTCGTGATGGAACAGGCCGGCGGCCGCGCCAGCACCGGCCGCGAGCCGGTGCTCGGCGTGCAGCCCGCCAGCCTGCACCAGCGGATCGGCCTGGTGTTCGGCTCGAAGAACGAGGTCGAGCGCATCGAGCGCTACCACGCCGAGGCCGACGCCGGCACGGACAAGCCGTTCGTCTCGCCGCTGTTCGGCGAGCGCTCGCTGTTCCGGCCGGAGGCGAGGGTCTGATCGTCGAAGCGCCGGCGGCGATCCGCCTGCGCCGGGCCGTCAAGCGGGGCGGCGCCAAGGAAACGAACGAGGGAGTAATCAAGTGTCGATCAAGCACCCGATCATCGCCGTGACCGGTTCCTCCGGCGCGGGGACCACCACGGTCATGCAGAGCTTCCAGCACATCTTCCGGCGCGAGGGCATCCGCGCGCAGGTGGTCGAGGGCGACTCGTTCCACCGCTACAACCGGCTGGAGATGCGGGCCAAGATGAAGGAGGCCGAGGCCGCCGGCAACAAGCACTACTCGCACTTCGGCCCCTACTCCAACCTGCTGGCCGAGCTCGAGGCGCTGTTCGGCAGCTACGGCGCCAGCGGCGCCGGCCGCGTGCGCAAGTACATCCACGACGCCGGCGAGGCGGCCGAGTTCGGCGTCGATCCGGGCTGCTTCACCGACTGGAAGGACATCGAGCCCGGCTCGGACTTGATGTTCTACGAGGGCCTGCACGGCGCATACGTCGACGGGAAGATCGACGTGGCGAGGCACGTCGACCTGCT
>JBHJND010000045.1:0-4374 GCA_048497655.1 Caballeronia novacaledonica | reverse complement strand
GCAGCAGCGGCGCCGGCGCCCGCGCGTGCTTCGGCCCGACGAGGAAATACTGGATCGGCGCGCCGTCGGTCGAGGTGGCGCGCAGGTTCTCGACCACCGCGTAGTCGGCCTGCTGGTGGCCGGACAGGCGCGCCAGCACTTTCGGCCGGCTGCCGGCGCGGGCTTCGGTGACGAAGCACTCGGGCGCTTCGAGCAGGGTGGAGCGGATGCCGGCGATGCGGCCGTCGGCGAGCCGCGCCAGGTTCGAGTGCGCGCCGCCGGCGTCGCCGTGGCTCACGCGCTCGACCTGCCCGCTGTCGACGTCGATGGTGAACACCGGGGTGAAGCCATCGTCGTCGGCAGTGACGATCAGCCGGCGCCCGTCGGCACTCCAGTCGGCCACCGCCGGCCAGCGGTCCCAGTCGGCGGCGAGTTCGCGGAGGGCTCCGCTGGCCGCCTCGATCACCACCGCCAGCGTGCGGCCGACCGCCTTCGGGCTGCGGAACGAGCGGGTGCTGGCGATCCTGCGGCCGTCGGGCGAGAACAGCGGCGCGTCGAAATTCACGCACGGCGCCTCGCCGATGACCCTCTGCTCCCGCGTGTCGGCGTCGATCAGCAGGATCGTCGTGTCGAGTTCGCGGTCGGCGCCGGGGGTCTGCCGCGTCACCGCCACCAGGCGGCCGTCGGGCGAGAGGTCGAAGGCGGGCTCGATGGCGAACTCGTGCCGCGCCCCCGGTGTCAGGTCGACGCGGTGGCGGCCGCCGGCATCGCAGGCGATCACGTGGGTGAAGGCGAAGTACTCGTCCTGGTGCAGCCAGTGGTCCCAGTGGCGCACCGGCTGGCGGCCGTAGCGGCGCGCGCTCGACCCCTTCTTCTTCCGCTCGGCGGCGGTCTCGCGCTGCTTCTCGAACGGCACGTCGACCAGCACCGGCGCCAGCAGCACCATGCGGTCGGCCCCGCGAGCGCAGCGGAAGCCTTCGACGCCGAGCGGCTCGTCGGTCAGCATCGCCGGCTCGCCGCCCTCGGCCGGCAGGCACCAGACCTGCATGCGCTTGTCGGCGTCCTCGTCGGCCTTGACTTCGTTCGGCTGCCGGTTGGAGAGAAAGCACAGCGCGCCGTCGTGGCGGAAGCCGGGCGAGGTGTCCTTGCTGTCGCCGCGTGTCAGCTGCGTGGCCGGCGAACCGTCGGTCGGCACCTTCCAGAGGTCGGAAACGTACTTGACGCCGTCGCGGTCGAGCCGCTGCACGGCGACGGCGAGCCAGCGGCCGTCGGGCGACGGCGCGATGTCGGACACGCGTTTCAGGGCGATGTGCTGCTCGACGGTGTAGGTCACGTGAGTTCCCGAAAAGAGGATGCCGCCCCGCGGCGGCATCGACGTCGCTGACGCCGGCGCTCGCCGCGCATCACTCGCGCGGCACGGCGGGCGCGGCGGCCTGGGCGCGGCGGTTGATCGCGCGATGGCCGATGTCGGTGCGGTACTGCTGGCCGGCGAAGCGCACCTGCGCCACCGCGTCGTAGGCGCGGCGCTGTGCCGCGCGCACGCTGTCGCCGAGCGCGGTCACGGTGAGCACCCGGCCGCCGCTGGTGGCGAGTTGGCCGTCGATGACCTGTGTGCCGGCGTGGAAGACCACGCAGTCCTCGCTGTCGGCCGGCAGCGCGATCAGCGGGTCGCCCCTGCGCGGCTCCTCCGGATAGCCGGCGGCAGCCAGCACCACGCCGAGCGCGGTGCGCCGGTCCCACTCGGCCTCGACTTCGTCGAGCGTGCCGTCGATGGCGTGCTCGAGCAGGTCAACCAGGTCCGACTTCAGCCGCAGCATGATCGGCTGCGTCTCCGGGTCGCCCATGCGGCAGTTGAACTCGAGCGTGCGCGGGTTGCCCCTGGCGTCGATCATCAGCCCGGCGTAGAGGAAGCCGGTGTACTCGATGCCGTCGGCCGCCATGCCCTGCACCGTGGGAAGGATGATCTCGCGCAGGACGCGGGCGTGGATGGTCGGGGTGACGATCGGCGCCGGCGAGTACGCCCCCATGCCGCCGGTGTTCGGCCCCTCGTCGCCGTCGCGCAGCCGCTTGTGGTCCTGGCTGGAGGCCAGCGCCAGCACGTGCTGGCCGTCGCTCATGACGATGAAGCTGGCTTCCTCGCCCTCCAGGAAGTCCTCGATCACCACCCGCGCGCCGGCGTCGCCCATGCGGTTGTCGACCAGCATCGCGTCGATCGCGGCGTGCGCCTCGGCGAGCGTCTGCGCCACCACCACGCCCTTGCCAGCAGCCAGGCCGTCGGCCTTGACGACGATCGGCGCGCCGCGGCGGGCCACGTAGTCGTGCGCGGCGGTGGCGTTGCTGAAGGTCTCGTACTCGGCGGTCGGGATGCCGTGCCGCTTCATGAATCGCTTGGCGAAGTCCTTCGAGCTTTCCAACTGCGCCGCGGCCTGCGTCGGGCCGAAGATGCGCAGGCCGCGGGCGCGGAAAACGTCGACGATGCCGGCCGCCAGCGGCGCCTCGGGGCCGACCACGGTCAGCGCAACGTCGCGCGCCGCGGCGAACTCCGCCAGCGCGGCGACGTCGGTGATCTCGACGTTCCTGATCCGCGCGCTCGGGCCGATGCTGCCGCGCGCCGTGCCGCCGTTGCCGGGGGCGACCAGCACCTGGGTGACCCGCGGCGAGCGCGACAGCTTCCATGCCAGCGCATGCTCGCGGCCGCCGCCGCCGATCACCAGGACGTTCATTGCTCGAGCGCCGCCGTGGTGTACACCGACTGCACGTCGTCGAGGTCGTCGAGCGCGTCGAGCAGCTTCTGCATGCGCAGCGCGTCGTCGCCGGCCAGCGCAGTCTCCGCAGTCGCCTTCATCGTCACCTCGGCGACCTCGGGCTTCAGACCGGCCTTGTCCAGCGCCCCGCCGACGGCCTGGAAGTCGCCGGGCGCGCAGATGACCTCGACCGAGCCGTCGTCGTTGGCGATCACGTCCTCGGCGCCGGCCTCCAGCGCCGCTTCCATCACCCGGTCCTCGGAGGTGCCTGGCGCCAGCAGGAACGGGCCGCAGTGCTTGAACATGAAGGCGACCGAGCCGTCGGTGCCGAGGTTGCCGCCGTGCTTGGTCAGCGCGTGGCGCACCTCGGCGGCGGTGCGGGTCCGGTTGTCGGTCATGCAGTCGATCATCACCGCCGCGCCGCCGATGCCGTAGCCCTCGTAGCGGATCTCCTCGTAGTTCACGCCCTCGAGCTTGCCGCTGCCGCGGGCGATGGCCGACTGCAGCTTGTCCTTCGGCACGTTGCCCAGCCGCGCCTTGTCCAGTGCCAGGCGCAGCCGCGGGTTCATGTCGGGATCGGGGCCGCCGTCGCGCGCGGCGACCGTCACTTCACGGATGATCTTGGTCCACAGCGAGCCGCGCTTGGCGTCCTGGCGGTTCTTGCGGTGCTGGATGTTGGCCCACTTGGAATGGCCGGCCATGGTCGGTGTCTGGCTGCACTTCGGAGGGCGGCGAGTCTAACATTCGACGTTGAGTGGCCGACCCTCGGGCGAGGGCCGCGCCGACCTCACGAAGCTGCGCTTTCACCTTGCCGATCCGACCCTTCCCGAGGACAAGATGGCCGAGCCCATGATCATCGCCAAGTCCGGCGAGCAAGACCTGGCGCTGCTTCCCGCGCTGGCCAACCGCCACGGCTGCATCACCGGCGCCACCGGCACCGGCAAGACGATCACGCTGCAGGTGCTCGCCGAGCGCTTCTCGTCGATCGGCGTGCCGGTGTTCATGGCCGACGTCAAGGGTGACCTGACCGGCATCGCCAAGGCCGGCCAGGCGAGCCCGAAGATGAGCGAGCGGCTGGGCAAGCTCGGCCTGCCGGAGCCGAAATGGCAGGCCTTCCCGGTGGCGCTGTGGGACGTCTGGGGGGAGCAGGGCCATCCGGTGCGCGCCACGGTATCCGACATGGGGCCGCTGCTGATCTCGCGCCTGCTCGGGCTGAACGACACGCAGGAAGGCGTGCTGACGCTGGTGTTCAAGATCGCCGACGACAACGGCCTGCTGCTGCTCGACCTGAAGGACCTGCGGGCGATGGTGCAGTACGTCGGCGACAACGCGGCGCAGTTCAAGACCCAGTACGGCAACGTCTCGCCGGCCTCGGTGGGCGCGATCCAGCGCGGCCTGCTGCAGCTCGAGGAGCAGGGCGCCGAGAAGTTCTTCGGCGAGCCGATGCTCGACATCGCCGACCTGATGCAGGCGGCCGACGGCAAGGGCGTGGTCAACATCCTCGCCGCCGACAAGCTGATGGCGAATCCGCGCCTGTACGCCTGCTTCCTGCTGTGGCTGCTCGCGGAGCTGTTCGAGAACCTGCCCGAAGTGGGCGATCGCGAGAAGCCGAAGCTCGTGTTCTTCTTCGACGAGGCGCGCCTCCTGTTCA
>JBHJND010000044.1:0-4191 GCA_048497655.1 Caballeronia novacaledonica | reverse complement strand
GGGGCTCGCGCTCTTCGTCGGCATCCCGATGGGCGTCTATACCGCGCTTCGAAGGCGAGGACTGCTGTCCAACGTCTTCCTCGCGGTCTCGCTGATCGGCGTGTCGCTGCCCACCTTCCTGATCGGCATCCTGCTCATCCTGGTGTTCGCGGTGCTGCTCGGCTGACTCCCCTCCTACGGGCGCGGCGAGACGGTCGCGATCGGGCCGTGGACGACGGGGCTGCTGACGACCGACGGCTGGCTGCACCTGATCCTGCCGGCGATCACGCTGTCGGTGTACCAGCTCGCGCTGATCATGCGCCTGGTGCGCGCCGAGATGCTCGAGGTGCTGCGCACCGACTACATCAAGTTCGCCCGCGCCCGCGGCCTGACCGACCGCGCGGTGCACTTCGGCCACGCGCTGAAGAACACGCTGGTGCCGGTGATCACCATCACCGGCCTGCAACTGGGCGGCATCATCGCCTTCGCCATCGTCACCGAGACGGTGTTCCAGTGGCCGGGCATGGGGCTGCTGTTCATCCAGAGCGTGCAGTTCGCCGACATCCCGGTGATGGCCGCCTACCTCTGCCTGATCGCGCTGGTGTTCGTGCTGATCAACCTGATCGTCGACCTGCTGTACTTCGTCGTCGATCCCCGCCTGCGCATCGACCGCGCGTCGCTGGCGCACTGAGGCAACGACGCCCGATGAACGCCTACCTCGGCCTGGCGCTGAAGTCCCCGGTGTCGTTCGTGCTCGCCGAGCACGAGAAGCTGACGGCGATCCGGCGCGACCTGCACGCGCACCCGGAACTCGGCTTCGAGGAGCACCGCACCGCGGCGCTGGTCGCCGAGCGGCTGCACCACTGGGGCATCGAGGTGCATACCGGGGTCGGCCGCACCGGCGTGGTCGGCGTGATCCACGGCCGGCGCGAGGCTTCCGGCAGGGCGATCGGGCTGCGCGCCGACATGGACGCGCTGCCGATGCAGGAGGAGAACTCCTTCGGCCACCGATCGGCGAAGGCCGGCCTGATGCACGGCTGTGGCCACGACGGGCACACCACGATGCTGCTCGGCGCCGCCCAGTACCTGGCGGCGACGCGCAACTTCGACGGCACCGCCTACCTGATCTTCCAGCCCGGCGAGGAGGGCTTCGGCGGCGCCCGGGTGATGATGGAAGACGGCCTGTTCGTCCGCTTCCCGTGCGACGAGGTCTACGCGCTGCACAACTGGCCGGGGCTGCCAGCCGGCCACATCGGCCTGAACCCGGGACCGATGATGGCGGCGGCCGACCGCATCGAGATCACCATCGGCGGCCGGGGCGGCCACGCGGCGCACCCGCACCTGGCGGTCGACCCGGTGCTGATCGCCGGCCACATCATCACCGCGGCGCAGAGCATCGTCTCGCGCAACACGGCGCCGATCGACGCCGCGGTGGTGTCGCTGTGCTCGCTCACCGCCGGCAACCCGGGCGCCTTCTCGGTGATCCCGCGCGAGGCAAGGCTGGTCGGCACGGTGCGCGCGTTCCAGCACAGCATCCAGGACACCATCGAGCGGCGGCTGACCGAGCTGGCGCAGTCGGTGGCGCGCGCCTTCGGCGGCGAGGCGAAGGTCGACTACCAGCGCATCTACCCGGCAACCATCAACCACGCGCCGCAGTACGAGCACGCGCTGCGGGTGGCCGAGGAACTGGTCGGCCGCGACCGCGTGGTGCGCAACATGCAGCCGAGCATGGGCGCCGAGGACTTCGCCTTCATGCTGCAGGACAAGCCGGGCTGCTACATGCGGCTGGGCCAGGGAGGCGCCGACGGCGGCTGCTGGCTGCACAACAGCCGCTACGATTTCAACGACGCGGTGATCCCGCTCGGTGCCGGCTACCTGGCGGCGCTGGCCGAGCGCCGCATGCCCCTGACCTGAACCCGAGACGCCGAGGAGAAATGGCCATGAGATCGCGATCGCTTTTCGCCGCCGCCGCCGTGGCGGCGTGCGCCATCGTCGGCGGCACGTTCGCCGTCGCGCCGGCCGCCGCGGCCAAGACGCTGCGCATGGCCAACCAGGGCGACCCGCTGTCGCTCGATCCGCATTCGCTGAACGAGACGCTGCAGCTGACCATGCTCAGCAACGTGTACGAGGGCCTGGTCGGCTACGGCAAGGACCTGAAGATCGTGCCGCTGCTGGCCACCGACTGGAAGCAGACCGCGCCCACCGTCTGGCGCTTCAACCTGCGCAAGGGCGTCGTCTTCCACGACGGCACGCCGTTCACCGCCGACGACGTGATCTTCTCCTACGAGCGCGCCAAGGCCGACGGCTCCGACATGAAGTCCTACGTCGGCTCGGTCAAGGAAGTGCGCAAGGTCAACGACCACGCGGTGGACTTCATCACCGAGGCGCCGAACCCGATCCTGCCCAACGTCTTCGTGCGCTGGCTGATGATGAGCAAGAAGTGGTGCATCGACAACCGCGCCGAGCGGCCGGTCGACAAGCGCAAGGGGGTCGAGAACGTCGCCTCGTTCAAGGCGAACGGCACCGGCCCGTTCCGCGTCAGGTCGCGCGACCCGGGCAACCGCACCGTGCTGGTGCGCAACGGCAGCTACTGGGACAAGCTCGAGACCAACATCGACGAGGTCGTCTTCACGCCGATCGCCAACCCGTCGACGCGCGTGGCGGCGCTGATCTCGGGCGAGATCGACATGATGGAGCCGGTGCCGGTGCAGGACGCCGCGCGCATCAACGCGGCGCCCGGGCTGGTGGTGATGCAGGGGCCGGAGCTGCGGACGATCTTCCTCGGCATGGACCAGAAGCGCGACGAGCTGCTGTTCTCGAGCGTCAAGGGCAAGAACCCGTTCAAGGACAAGCGGGTGCGGCAGGCCTTCTACCAGGCGATCGACATCGAGGCGATCAGGACCACCGTGATGCGCGGCGCGGCCACCCCGGCAGCGCTGATGGAGGCGCCCGGCGTGGCCGGCTTCCCGGCCGATCTGAACAAGCGGCTGCCGTACGACCCGGACGGCGCCAGGAAGCTGCTTGCCGAGGCCGGCTACCCGAACGGCTTCGAAGTCGGCATGAACTGCCCCAACGACCGCTACGTCAACGACGCGGCGATCTGCCAGGCGGTGTCGGCGATGCTCGCCCGCGTCGGCGTCAAGGTGAACCTGATGGCGGAGAGCAAGGCGACCTACTTCCCGAAGATCCTGTCGCGCAACACCTCCTTCTACCTGCTGGGCTGGACGCCGTCGACGGTCGACTCGCACGACCCGCTGTACGCGCTCATGGCCACGCCCGGCGCGGGCGGGCAGGGCCAGTTCAACCTCGGCGCCTACAGCAACCCGAAGCTCGACGAGCTGACGGCGAAGATCCAGTCGGAGACCGACCAGGCCAGGCGCAACGCGATGATCCGCGAGGCGATGAAGCTGCACCAGGACGACATCGGCCACATCCCGCTGCACCAGCAGGCGCTGGCGTGGGGGGCGAAGAAGAACCTTAGCCTGGTGCAGCTGCCGTCGAACGACATCTTCGTCAAGTGGATGGTCCTGAAGTGAGAGGCTGCCGGTAACCGCCAATGAACACGCTCGCGCGCCTCTGGGACAGCGACGTCGCCTACAGCTTCCGCCGGTCGCCGGTGGCGATCGTCGCCTTCGTGGTGGCGGTGCTGCTGATCTTCTCGGCGGTGTTCGCGCAGTGGGTCGCGCCGCACAACCCGTTCGACCTGGCGACGATCAACCTGCTCGACGCCTCGAAGCCGCCGGCCTGGGAGGCCGACGGCGAGCGGAAGTTCATCTTCGGCACCGACGACCAGGGGCGCGACGTCTACTCGGCGATCCTCTATGGCATGCGCATCTCGCTGGCGATCGGCGTCGCCTCGGTCATCCTGTCGGTGATCCTCGGCGTCGGGCTGGGCCTGCTGTCCGGCTACGTCGGCGGCCGGGTCGACGCCTTCATCATGCGCGTGTGCGACGTCATGCTGTCGTTCCCGGCGATCCTGGTGGCGCTGCTGATCGACGGCGTGTTCCGCGCCGCCCTGCCGCGCGACACGCACAGCGAGGTGGCCTTCGCCGTGCTGATACTCGCCATCGCGCTGTCGGGCTGGGTGCAGTACGCGCGCACCGTGCGCGGCTCGACCCTGGTCGAGAAGAACAAGGAGTACGTGCAGGCGGCGCGGGTGATCGGCGTGTCGCCGCTGGCGATCATGGGCCGGCACGTGCTGCCCAACGTGCT
>JBHJND010000043.1:0-7622 GCA_048497655.1 Caballeronia novacaledonica | reverse complement strand
GCCGGTCTTCTGGCCGAGACGGCCGAGTTCGACCACCCGGTCGGCGATGCGCGGGTAGCGGACGTCGGGCTTCTCCCTGTAGCGGCGCTGGCGGATCGCATAGCCGATGTCGAGCCCCGCCAGATCGCCGACGGCGAAGATGCCCATCGCCATGCCGAAGCCGGTCAGCGCCCGGTCGACCTGCTGCGGGCTGGCGCCCTCCTCCAGCAGGAACAGCGACTGGCGCACGTAGTGCTCGAGCATCCGGTTGCCGATGAAGCCGTCGCACACGCCAGAGACGACCGCCACCTTCTTCAGCGGCCGGGCCAGCTTCATGACGGTGGCCAGCACCTCCGGCGCCGTGGCCGCGCCGCGCACGACCTCGAGCAGCCGCATCACGTTGGCCGGGCTGAAGAAGTGCGTGCCGAGCACGTCGGCCGGGCGCCTTGTGACCGCGGCGACCTGGTCGATGTCGAGCGTCGAGGTGTTGGTGGCGAGGATCGCGCCCGCCTTTGCCACGCGGTCCAGTTCGCGGAAGACCTTCTGCTTGACCGCCAGGTCCTCGAACACCGCCTCGATCACGATGTCGGCCGTGCCGAGGTCCTGGTAGCGCAGCGTCGGCTGCAGCAGCGCCATGCGCGCCTCGACCTGCTGCACGGTCATCTTGCCCTTCTGCGCACTGGCCTCCCAGTTGCGGCGGCACGCGGCCAGTCCGTTGTCGAGCGCCTGCTGCGTCGTCTCCAGCACGGTGACCGGGATGCCGGCGTTGGCGAAGCTCATCGCGATGCCGCCGCCCATGGTGCCGAAGCCGATCACCGCCGCGCGCTCGATGCGCCGCGTCGGCGTGTCTTCCGGCAGGCCGGCGATCTTCGCCGCCGCCCGCTCGGCGAAGAAGGCGTGGCGCAGCGCCTTCGACTGGTCGGAGGCCACCAGTTCGAGGAACATCGCCCGCTCGATCTTCACGCCCTCCTCGAACGGCAGTCGGACGGCCGCCTCCACCGCGTCGACGCACTTCAGCGGCGAGACCTGCCCGCGCGCCTGCCGGGCCACCCTCGCCCGCGCCGCGGCGAAGTACGCCTCGGCGTCGGTGCCTGCCGGCAGCAGCGCGCGTGCGGCGCGCAACCGCGGGTGAGTTCGCCGCCCGACCAGTTCCTGCGCGAAGTCGAGCACGCCCTGGAAGCTGTCGGCCGGCACGATGCGGTCGACCAGCCCGCTCTTGAGCGCCGCCTCGGCGCCGATCGGGTCGCCGGAGACGATCATCTGCAACGCCATTTCGGCGCCTACCGCGCGCGGCAGCCGCTGCGTGCCGCCGGCGCCCGGCAGCAGACCGATCTTCACCTCGGGCAGGCCCATGGCTGCGTTCGGCGTGGCGATCCGGTAGTGGCAGGCGAGCGACATTTCCAGCCCACCGCCCATGCAGACGCCATTGATCGCGGCGATCACCGGCTTGTGGCTGCCCTCGACCGCGTCGAGCACCTGCAGCAGGTGAGGCTCGGCGACCTGGGCCGGGGTGTTGAACTCGCGAATGTCGGCGCCGCCGGAGAAGACCTTGTCGGTGCCGGTGATCACCACCACCTTGACCTTCGGGTCGTTGCGAGCCCTCTGCAGGCCGGCGACGATGCCGCGTCGCATCGCCAGGTTCAGACCGTTGACCGGCGGGTTGTCGATCTGCAGCACGGCGACCTCGCCGCGCCGCTCGAAGTAGACCTTCATTGTTCTGTTCTCCCTCGCATCCTCAGACTTCGAGCCACTCCTGGCGGATCATCCGGTTGCCGCGCAGTTCGTCGGGCGTGCCGGCGAAGACCATGTGCCCGTGGCCCATCACGTACAGCCGCTGCGAGATGTCGAGCGCGATGGTGAGCTTCTGCTCGATCAGCAGCACCGAGATGCCGCGCGCCTGCAGCGCCTTCAGGAACTCCGCCACCAGCGCCACCAGCTTCGGCACCAGGCCCTCGGTTGGCTCGTCGATGATCACCAGGTCCGGGTCGCCCATCATCGTACGGGCAAGCGTCAGCATTTGCTGCTCCCCGCCTGAAAGAACGCCGGCAAGCGTTCGTTCGCGCTCGCGCAGGCGCGGGAACAGGGTGTACATGTCGTCGAAGCTCCAGCGCCCCGGCCGCCGGCCCTTAAGCCCCAGCGTGAGGTTCTCCTGCACCGTGAGTGAAGGGAAAATGTCCCTACTTTCAGGTACATAGCCAACGCCCGCCTGGGCGATCCGGTAGGTCGGCAGGCCGGTGACGTCGCGCCCCTTGAAGACGACGCGGCCGCTGCAGTCGACCAGCCCCATGATCGCCTTGGCGGTGGTCGACCGGCCGACGCCGTTGCGGCCGAGCAGGCTGACGATCTCGCCCTGCCCGACCGCCAGGTCCACGCCGTGCAGCACGTGGCTCTTGCCGTAGAAAGCCTGCAGGTTGTCGACCGCCAGCATCAGCCGGCCCCCTTCGCGCTGCAGGCTGTCCCATCGAGCAGGAGCGGGCCCCCTCGGCGCGGCCTTGCGATGATCATGCTGCCTCCGCCGGCTGGCCGAGGTAGGCCTCCTTGACCTTCGGGTCGGCGCGGATCTCCTCCGGCCGGCCGCTGGCGATCACCTGGCCGTAGACGACCACCGAGATGCGGTCGGCCAGCCCGAAGACGACGCTCATGTCGTGCTCGACCATGACCAGCGTCCTGCCCTGCGTCACCTCGCGGATCAGCGCTACCGCACGGGCAGTCTCGCTGCGGCTCATGCCGGCGGTCGGCTCGTCGAGCAGGATCACCCGCGCCCCGCCGGCGATGGTGATGCCGATCTCCAGTTCCCGCTGCTCCGCATAGGTAAGCAGCCCGGCCTGGACGTTGCGCCGCCGCTTAAGGCCGATGCGCTCGAGCAGTTGCTCGGCGCGTGCCTCGGCGTCGGCAAGCCGGTTCAGGTTGTGCCAGAAGGAGTAGCGATAGCCGAGCGACCACAGCACCGCGCAGCGCAGGTTCTCGAACACCGACAGGCGCGGGAAGATGTTGGTGATCTGGAAGCTGCGCGCCAGGCCCATGCGGTTGATCTCGAAGGGCTTGCGCCGTGTGATCGGCGCGCCGTCGAGCAGGATCTCGCCCGCGTCGGCGTGGAAGCGGCCGCTCACCAGATTGAACAGCGTCGACTTGCCGGCGCCGTTCGGGCCGATGATCGCGTGCCGCTCGCCGGCGTCGATCGACAGGCTGATGCCGCGGATGATCTCGGTGCGGCCGAAGCGCTTGCGCACGTCCTTCAGCTGCAGAGCCGGCGCCGTGGTCGTGGAGCCGCTCACCTGTCCTCCTCAGGGTTCTCGCGACGCCAGTCCTCTATCTCGACGGCGATCGCATCCCACTCGCGCCTGAAGCGGCGCCACATGTAGTCGAAGGCGAAGCCGCTGGCCGCCACCACCGAGGCCGCGAACACCCAGCTCTCGCCGCGCGCGGTATCGAACGGCAAGCCGAAGACCTTGACGCCCGAGCCGGCGCCGATGCCCAGCGTGACGTGATAGGTCATCTCGACCAGCAGCGCGATGCCGGCGGCGAGCAGCCCGCCGGTCCCCAGCACGCCGAGGTAGGGATCGCGCAGGCGGCGGAACTTGCCGAACCTGGCCACTCGCAGGTTCAGCAGCAGCAGGCTCGACAGGCCGCCGGGGGCGAACATCACCAGCAGTACGAAGAACACGCCGAGGTAAAGGTGCCATGCCGGCGTGTATTCCGACAGTGCGTAGGCGAAGAAGACGAAGACGACGCTGCCCAGGATCGGCCCGAAGAAGAACAGCACGCCGCCGATGAAGGCGGCCAGCAGCACCCCGCCGGAGACCACCGCGTGCACGGCGCCGCTGCCGACGCTCTCCAGGTTGACCGCCGACAGCCCGCCGGAGATGCCGGCGAAGAAGCCGGCCAGCATCATCATGATCCAGCGCACGCGCCGGGCGTCGTAGCCAATGAACTCGGCGCGCTCCGGGTTGTCGCGCACCGCGTTGGCGATGCGGCCGAGCGGGGTGTGCGTCAGCGCGTACATGGCGACCATGCTGGCGAAGGTCCAGGCCGCGATCAGGTAATAGACCTGGATGTCCGGGCCGAAGGTGAGCCCCGGGATGCCGAGCAGCGGCCCGCCGGCGCTGCGGTTGCCGCTGATGCCGGCCTCGCCGCCGAAGAAGCCGGGGAACATCAGCGATGCGGCGAAGACCATCTCGCCCAGCCCCAGCGAGATCATCGCGAAGGTGGTGCCGGCCCGCTTGGTGCTCAGCCAGCCGAAGACGATGCCGAACAGCAGTCCGGCGGCGCCGCCGACCAGCGGCAGCAGCGTCACCGGGAAGACCAGCGACCCCTTGCCGATCAGCGCCAGCGCATGGATCGCGAAGTACGCGCCGAGGCCCGAGTAGACCGCGTGGCCGAACGACAGCAGCCCGGTCTGGCCGAGCAGCATGTTGTAGGACAGTGCGAAGACGATCATGATGCCCATCTGCGACAGAAGCGCGCGGGCGAAGCCGCTGTCGAACACCTGTGGTGCGACGGCGAACAGGATCGCCGTCGAACCCCAGATCACCCAGCGGCCGAAGTTCAGCGGCCTGAAGCGCAGTTCGCCCGGCTCGGCCATCAGTTTTCGCGCGTCCCCATCAGGCCGCGCGGCCGGAAGATCAGGATCAGAACCAGCAGCAGGTACGGCAGCACGGGCGCGACCTGCGCCATCGTCATGCTGAGCACGGGGTAGCCGAAGCTCTGCGGCGTCAGCTCCAGCCCCGCCGAGGACAGCAGCCCGGCCAGCGAGGCACTGCTGGTCTTGCCGAAGGCGTCGACCAGGCCGAGCACAAGCGAGGCGACGAAGGCGCCGGCCAGCGAGCCGAGGCCGCCGAAGACGATCACCACGAAGACGATCGCGCCGACGCTGCCGGCCATGCCGGGCTCGGTGACGAAGGCGTTGCCGCCGATCACGCCGGCCAGCCCGGCCAGTGCGCAGCCGGCGCCGAACACCAGCATGAACACCCGCGGCACGTTGTGCCCCAGCGCCTCGACCATCTCCGGGTGGGTCAGCGCCGCCTGGATCACCAGGCCGGTCCGGGTGCGCTTCAGCAGCAGCCACAGCACGCCGAGCATCAGGATCGCCACCGCCATCATGAACATCCGGTACTGCGGGAAGGTGATGCCGGCGGCCTGCAGCCAGGCCACCGGCCGGTCCAGTTCGACCGGCACCGGGTAGGGCACCGGCGCGCGGCCCCAGACCACCTGCACCAGTTCGAAGGCGATGTACGACAGGCCGAAGGTGAACAGCAGTTCCGGCACGTGCCCCCACCCGTGCACGCGGCGAAGGCCCCACTGCTCGACCGCCGCGCCGAGCAGGCCGACCAGCAACGGCGCAAGCAGCAGCGCCGGCCAGAAGCCGATCCAGCTCGACAACTGGTAGCCCAGGTAGGCACCGATCATGTAGAAGCTGGTGTGGGCGAAGTTCAGCACGCCCATCATCGAGAAGATCAGCGTCAGGCCGGCGGCAAGCATGAACAGCAGCAGCCCGTAGCTGACGCCGTTGAGCAGTTGCACCAGGAACAGTTCGAGATTCATGCGCGGATGTGAAACCGGCCCGTCGCGCGGGCCGGTCGGTTCAGGCGGACGCGCCTTGCGGCCTGCCCTGCCCTGCGAGACTGCGTCGGCAGCCGCTACGGCTTAGCCGGCCGCTGCATGTTGCACGAGGTCGGCGTCGAGGCGACGTAGGTCGGGATCGCCTTCTCGGTGCGGAAGCCGAAGCCGGTCTTCTCGGAGTCGAACTTCACCGGCCCGCCGGCCTTGGTGAAGGTCGAGATGTAAAGCGGTTGCTGCAGCTGGTGGTCGGCGGCGCGCATCTCGATCTCGCCCATCGGGCCGGTCATCCGCAGGCCGGACATCGCATGGGCGACCTTCAGCGGATCGCTGCTCCCGGCGCGCTTGATCGCCTCGGACAGCACGGCCAGGGCGTTGTACGAGGCCAGCACGTACCACTCCTCGTTGAAGCGCTTCTTGAAGTCGACGTAGACGGGTGCCAGCGGGTTCGGCTCGACGTTCGGATGCCAGTACGAAACCTGCCGCACGCGGTCCGCGCCGGAGGCGCCCATCGCGGTTGGCGTGCCGATCACGCCGGCGTAGTACGTGTAGAAGTTGGCCGTCAGGCCGGCGTCGCGCGCGGCGCGCACGAACAGCACCAGGTCGGTGCCCCAGTTGCCGGTGATCACCGTGTCGGCGCCGGAGGCGCGGATCTTGGCGATGTAGGGCGAGAAGTCGCGCACCTGGCCGAGCGGCACGAAGTCCTCGCCGACGATCTTCACGTCGGGCCGCTTGCGCGCCAGCAGTTCCCTGGCGTAGCGGGCCGTCTGCTGGCCGTGCGAGTAGTTCTGGTTCAGCAGGTAGACGCTCCTGATCTCCGGCTTGCCCTTCATGTAGTCGGTCAACGCCTCCATCTTCATCTCGGTGTTGGCGTCGAACGCGAAGTGCCAGAAGTTGCATTTGCTGTTGGTGAGGTCCGGGTCGATCGCCGCGTAGTTCAGGAAGACGATCGCCTGCTTCGGATTGCGCTCGTTGTTGCGCGCGATGGCCTCCGACAGCGGGATCGCCACGTGCGAGCCCTGTCCCTGCGCCACGTAGTGGATGCCCTGGTCGGCGATCGCCCGCAGCAGCGTCAGCGCCTCCTGCGGCGATCCCTTGCTGTCGAACGGCACGATCTCGAACCGGACGCCGGGGCCGGCGAGCTGCCCGCTGCTGGCCATCTCGGCGGCGACCTGGAAGTGCCTGAGGATGTTCTGGCCGACCGCGGCGAACGGACCCGACAGCGGATCGAGGTAGGCGATCTTCACCGTCTGCGCCGCCGGCGCGGCGGCGCCCTTGGTCTGCGCCGCGGCGGTCCCTGTTGCCGCCAGCGCGGCGGCGGTCAGTGCAATTGTCAGTGCTGTGCGCAGCATCGTCCGTCTCCCTGGTGGCGATTCGAGGCTGCGCGGAGAATACCGAAAGCACCCCGCCGCGCAAGGCTGCGCCGGCGGGGTTTACCCTTCGGGCAGCCGGTAGTCCTTGAACTGCTCGCGCAGCCGGTTCTTCAGCATCTTGCCGGTGGCGCCGAGCGGAATCGAGTCGACGAAAACCACGTCGTCCGGCGCCTGCCACTTGGCCACCTTGCCCTCGTAGAAGGCGATCAGCTGCTCCCGCGTCACCTCGGCGCCGGGCTTGCGCATCACCACCAGCAGCGGCCGTTCGTCCCACTTCGGGTGCCTGGCGGCGATGCAGGCGGCCATCGCCACCGCCGGGTGCGCCACGGCGATGTTCTCGATCTCGATCGAGCTGATCCACTCGCCGCCGGACTTGATGACGTCCTTGGTGCGGTCGGTGATCAGCATGTAGCCGTCGCCGTCGACGGTCACCACGTCGCCGGTCGGGAACCAGCCGCGGCCGGCCTCGTCCGCCTGCAGCGGGTTGCCGCCCTCGCCCTTGAAGTACTCCTTCAGCACCCACGGCCCGCGCACCAGCAGGTTGCCGAAGGCCCTGCCGTCCCAGGGCAGCTCGCCGCCATCCTCGCCGACGATCTTCATGTCGACGCCGAAGATCACCCGCCCCTGCTTGGCCTGCAGGGCGCGCTGCTCCTCGCTGCCCAGCGCCTCATGCTTGGCCTTGAACGAGCACACCGTGCCGAGCGGGCTCATCTC
>JBHJND010000042.1:0-1880 GCA_048497655.1 Caballeronia novacaledonica | reverse complement strand
CAGATGGGCATGATGCGCTGCGACCACCCGGACATCGAGGACTTCATCCACGCCAAGCGCGACGGCTCGCTCAGCAATTTCAACATGAGCGTGGCGGTCACCGACGAGTTCATGCGGGCGGTCGACGGCGACGGCGAAATCGAGCTGTGGCACAAGGAGAAGCCCTTCGAGGTCGACGGCGCCTACCAGCGCGCCGACGGCACCTGGGCCTACCGCAGGGTCCGCGCGCGCGAGCTGTTCGACCAGATCATGCAGTCGACCTACAACCACGCCGAGCCGGGCGTGGTGTTCATCGACCGCGTCAACCACGACAACAACCTCGCCTACTGCGAGACGATCGCCGCCACCAACCCGTGCGGCGAGCAGCCGCTGCCACCTTACGGCTGCTGCTGCCTGGGCTCGATCAACCTGACCCGCTTCGTGATCGACCCGTTCGGCGAGCACGCGGCGTTCGACTTCGCGCGCTTCCAGGCGGTGGTGCGGGTGGCGATCCGGGCGCTGGACAACGTGCTCGACGCCACCCTGTGGCCGCTGGCGGAGCAGCGGCAGGAGGCCGCCAACAAGCGGCGCGTCGGCCTGGGCTTCACCGGGCTGGGCAATGCGCTGACCATGCTCGGCCTGCGCTACGACAGCGAGGCGGCGCGGGCGATGGCGGGCGACATCTCGCGCAAGATGCGCGACGCCGCCTACGAGGCATCGGCCGACCTGGCGGCGGAAAAGGGGCAGTTCCCGCTGTTCGACGCCGACAGGCTGCTCGCCGCGCCGCACTGCGCCAGCCGCCTGCCCGACGAGCTGAAGACCAGGATCCGCAAGCAGGGCCTGCGCAATTCGCATCTGCTGTCGATCGCGCCGACCGGCACTATCTCGCTCGCCTTCGCCAGCAACGCCTCCGGCGGCATCGAGCCGACCTTCTCGTGGACCTACATCCGCAAGAAGCGGATGCCCGACGGCAGCAAGCAGGAGTACGTGGTCGAGGACTACGCCTACCGCCTGTTCCGCCGCATGGGCGGCGACACCGACCACCTGCCGCCGGCGTTCGTCCACGCGCTGGAGATGAGCGCGATGGACCACATGCGGATGATCGCCGCCGTGCAGCCGTACATCGACGCCGCGGTCAGCAAGACGGTCAACGTGCCCGAGGACTACCCGTTCGACCAGTTCCGCCAGCTGTACTTCGCGGCCTGGAAGGAAGGGTTGAAGGGCATCACCACCTACCGGCCGAACAACGTCATCGGCAGCGTGCTCGAGGTGCGCAAGGACGCCGCGGCGGCCGAGCCGCAGGACCTGAAGGACGACCCCGACCGCCGCGTGCAGCTGACCTCGACGCCGCAGCCGGCGCTGGCCAGCCTGAAGTGGCCCGGCCGGCCGGGCATGTCCGAGGGCAACATGGCGTGGACCTTCATGGTCGAGATCCCGCAGCGCCACGAGTCCTTCGCCATCTTCATCGGCCAGACCGGCACGCCGCCGGTGCCGTTCGAGGTCTGGGTCAACGGCGCCGAGCAGCCGCGCGGCCTGGGCGCGATCGCCAAGACGCTGTCGATGGACATGCGCTCGGAGGACCGGGCGTGGCTGAAGATGAAGCTCGACGCGCTGGCCAAGGCGCGCGACGAGGAAGGCTTCACCATCGCCATGCCGCCGCAAGGCAAGCCGGAGTGGCAGAAGGGCGTGGTGGCCACCTTCGCCAACATCGTGCGCTGGCGCTGCGAGCAGCTCGGCACCTTCCGCGACCTCGAGCAGCAGCAGCTGCCGATCTCCACGCCGGTGATCAATGCGCTGTTCAGCAAGAAGGAGCCGAAGGCCGGCCCGCTGGGCACGATGAGCTGGACGGTCGACGTCGAGAACCCGAACACCGGCGACGACTTCGTGCTCGGCGTCAAGGA
>JBHJND010000041.1:0-3234 GCA_048497655.1 Caballeronia novacaledonica | reverse complement strand
GCATCGTCAGCATCTTCTTCGGCGGCGGCACGCCGAGCCTGATCTCTGCCGAGGGGCTGGAGCGCCTGCTGTCGGATCTGCGGGCGCGGCTGCCGCTGGAGCACGATTGCGAGATCACGTTGGAGGCGAACCCCGGCACGTTCGAAGCGGAAAAGTTCTCCGCCTTCCGCGCGGCGGGCGTCAACCGGCTGTCGATCGGCGTGCAGTCGTTCGCCGACGAGCAGTTGCAGCGGCTGGGGCGGGTGCACGACCGGGCGCAGGCGCTGGCGGCGATCGAGCAGGCGCAGCGCGAGTTCGACAACTTCAACATCGACCTGATGTATGCGCTGCCGGGCCAGTCGATCGAGGCGCTGCGCGGAGACCTCGAGCTGGCGCTGCGGATCGTGCCGCCGCACCTGTCCGCGTACCAGCTGACGCTCGAGCCGAACACCGTCTTCGCCAAGCATCCGCCGGAGCTTCCCGACGAGGACACGGCGGCGGCGATGCACGAGTGGATCGAGGAGCGGACGGCCGCGGCGGGCTACGAGCACTACGAGGTATCGGCCTATGCGCGGCCGGGCCGGGCGTGCCGGCACAACCTCAACTACTGGCAGTTCGGCGACTACCTCGGCATCGGTGCCGGTGCGCACAGCAAGATTTCGTTTCCCGGCCGCATCCTTCGCCAGGCGCGGCTGCGCCAGCCGGCCAGCTACATGACCGGTGCGCTGGCCGGTTCGCCGCTTGCCGAGTCGGCCGAAGTCCGGCGCGGCGAACTGGCCTTCGAGTTCATGCTCAACGCACTGCGCCTGAATCGCGGCGTGCCGGCGCGGCTGTTCTGCGAGCGCACCGGGATGCCGATGTCGGCCGTCGAGGCGGCGCTGCGCAAGGCCGAGGAACGGGGCTTGCTGGCGGTCGATGCCGACCGGATCACGCCGACGCAACTCGGCCGGCGCTTCCTTAGCGACCTTCAGGGGCTCTTCCTCTCTACGCACCGAAGCGGGGACGCAAGACCCTGAGCCGGCGCATAATGCACCAGATAGGCGCTAAATGCCCGTCTCTATCGCCATGGCGGCTGGACGAGTAAACCGTCCTCGAGGCCGGTGCTGCACTGCAAACCGTTGACGCACAAAGGCGGTGCGCGACTGCCGGCAATCGGCGCCTGGGCGGCACGGTTCGTGCTTCGGAGCAGTCCAGTGATCTTGGCCGGCTGGCGACAGGCGGCCGCGAATTCACCCTTCAGTGCTTCAGGTCCACCTCGCGAAAGGAGAGAGCTTCATGGGGACGCCCAAAGACGTGATCAAGATGATTGCCGACAACGAGGTCCGCTTCGTTGACTTCCGCTTCACCGACACCCGCGGCAAGGAGCAGCACGTGTCCGTGCCGACCAAGCAGGTCGACCTGGACAAGTTCGAGCACGGCCACGCGTTCGACGGCTCGTCGATCGCCGGCTGGAAGGGCATCGAGGCCTCCGACATGCTGCTGATGCCGGACCCGGATTCGGCGCGCATGGATCCGTTCCGCGAGGAAAACACGCTGATCCTGACCTGCGACGTGGTCGAACCTTCGACCGGCAAGGGCTACGACCGCGACCCGCGCTCGCTCGCCAGGCGCGCCGAGGCCTACCTGAAGTCGACCGGCATCGGCGACACCGCCTACTTCGGCCCCGAGCCCGAGTTCTTCATCTTCGACTCGGTGACCTGGGACTCCGGCATGTGGGGCTCCTTCGTCAAGATCAAGTCGGAGGAAGCACCGTGGTCGACCGGCATCGAGTACGAAGCCGGCAACCTGGCGCACCGCCCGCCAGTGAAGGGCGGCTACTTCCCGGTGCCGCCGACCGACTCGCTGCAGGACATGCGCTCCGAGATGTGCCTGCTGCTCGAGCAGCAGGGCGTCGAGGTCGAGGTGCACCACCACGAGGTGGCCGCGCCCGGCCAGTGCGAGATCGGCACCAAGTTCGCGACGCTGGTCAAGCGCGCCGACTGGCTGCAGATCCTGAAGTACACCGTGTGGAATGTCGCCGCCAGCTACGGCAAGACGGCGACCTTCATGCCCAAGCCGGTGGTCGGCGACAACGGCTCGGGCATGCACGTGCACCAGTCGATCTGGAAGGACGGCCAGAACCTGTTCGCCGGCAACGGCTACGCCGGGCTTTCGGAGTTCGCGCTGTACTACATCGGCGGCGTGATCAAGCACGCCAAGGCCCTGAACGCGATCACCAACCCGGGCACCAACAGCTACAAGCGGCTGGTGCCGGGCTTCGAGGCGCCGATCAACCTGGCGTACTCGGCGCGCAACCGCTCGGCGTCCTGCCGCATTCCCTACGTGTCGAACCCGAAGGGCCGGCGCGTCGAGGTCCGCTTCCCCGACCCGACGGCCAATCCCTACCTCGCCTTCGCGGCGCTGATGATGGCCGGGCTGGACGGCGTGCAGAACAAGATCCATCCGGGCGAGCCGATGGACAAGAACCTGTACGACCTCGAGCCGGAAGAGGCGGCCAAGATCCCGCACCCCTGCGCCTCCCTCGACGAGGCGCTGGAGAGCCTCGACAAGGACCGCGAGTTCCTCACCCGCGGCGGCGTGTTCAGCAACGACATGATCGATGCCTACATCGCGCTGAAGATGGAGGAGGTCACCCGCTTCCGGATGACCACCCACCCGGTCGAGTTCGACATGTACTACGGGCTGTAGCCCGGGTCGCCGACCGTGACGGGAAAGGGGCGGGAGACCGCCCCTTTCCCTGTCGACCAGCAGGCCGTCGTGTCCACTGAACTCGCTGAAAGGATTCGCAACAATTCCGGCAGCCGGCTGAACGGTTCAGCCCTATTGCCGATGCTGAAGCGCGCCCGGCTCCCTTACACTGGCGCTCATGGGTTCCCCGATCCGCAAGCCTCTGTCGGCTGCGCTGGCAACCGTGCTGGCGGCCTCGCCGCTGGCGGTGCTGGCCAATTCCGACATCTTCGTCTGCCAGGACGCGGACGGCCGCAAGACCTACCAGAACACCGGCAATGGCCGGGGGTGCACGCGCCTCGATATCCAGCCGACGCTGTCGGTGCCGGCGCCGCGCCAGCAGACCGCGCGCGTCTCGACCGATGCGCGGCCGATCTCGCCGGCCAGCTTCCCGCGCGTGGACAGCCAGACGCAGAAGGCGCGCGACGGCGACCGCCGGCGGATCCTCGAGGACGAACTGGCGGCCGAGGAGGCCAAGCTGCAGGCGCAGCGTGCCGAGTACCGCAACGGCGTGCCCGAGCGGCTGGC
>JBHJND010000040.1:0-14107 GCA_048497655.1 Caballeronia novacaledonica | reverse complement strand
GTGCCCCCGGCCTCGGCCAGCGGCGCCTGGCGGCCCTGCAGCGCCGGTCGCGCCGTCGCAATTTCGGAAGCCAAGACACAACATATTGTGCCAACGGCGCCGAGTGCCACAAGGTTTAGTGGAGCGGGATCATAGGGGATGTCGCGGCTCAGCTCAACTGCCGCGGTTTGGTCTAGCCATTTCGGGACGGCCGGCGCGCTGCCCGGGTGCCGGCCGCCGAGTTGGCGGGGCAGCCCGCCGCCTAACGCATCGCCTGCATTTGGCGTGAACGGGCCCTAGGGCAGCCAGTGCGCCGGCAGGTCGGCCTGCCGGGCAAAACCGTTCCAGTCGAACAGCGGCCCCGGATCGGTCTTGCGCCCGGGCGCGATGTGGCTGTGTCCGCGCACCGCCCGCAGCGGCAGGGCGGCCCGCAGCGCCCGTGTCAGTTGCGCCAGAGCCGCGTACTGCACAGGCTCGAAGGCGAGGAAGTCGGTGCCTTCCATTTCGACGCCGATCGAGAAGTCGTTGCAGCCGTGGCAACCGGCAAAGGACGAAACGCCGGCGTGCCAGGCCCGTTCGCCGCAGCCGACGAACTGGGTCGCCCTGCCGTTGCGCTCGATCAGGAAGTGAGCGGAAACACGCAGGTCGGCGAGCAGCTCGAGGAACGGATGCGGGTGCGGGTGTGGCGTCGGATCGTTGCAGAACAGCCGCTCTATGGAGCCGCTGCCGAAGCGGCCGGGAGGCAGGCTGATGTTGTGCACGACGAGAAGTTCGACCGCCACGCCGGTCGGGCGGGCGTCGAAGTTCGGGCTCCGAACCCGCCGGATGCCGTCGACCCAGCCATCGGGGCCGATCCGCATCGGCGGCGCGCCCATTACTTCAGGTCCAGCCGCTGCATGCGATAGCGGAACTGCCGGAAAGTGAGGCCGAGCAACTGCGCGGCCGCGGTCCGGTTGCCGCCCGTCTTGCGCAGCGCGGCACGCAGTGCGGCGCCTTCGATCGCATCCAGGTAGGCCGCAAGATCCCGCGGGATGCCATCGGCCGGCAGGACGGTCGCCTCCGCCTCGGCGGCCGGCTCGAGTTCCTCGACATAGGCGGGGGCCGGCTCGACGACTTCGGTCTCGGCCAGCGCCTCTACTGCAGGGAGCATCAGGTCGGCGGCGGTCAGTTCGCGATCCGCCGCGAGCGCGACGCCGCGCTCGAGCACGTTTTCCAGTTCGCGGACGTTGCCCGGAAACGGATAGCTCTGCAGTTCACGCAGCGCCCGCGGCGAAAGCCGGACGCGCTCCGCGCCGGCGCGCTGTGCCAGCCGGTCGAGGATCACGTCGGCCAGCATGGCAATGTCCTCCGAGCGCTCGCGCAGACTGGGCACGTGCAGTTCGATCACGTTGAGGCGGTAGTAGAGGTCCTGCCGGAAGCGCCCCGCGGCCACCAGCTTGGCCAGGTCCTGATGCGTAGCGCTGAGAATCCGCACATCGACGGGTTCTTCGGTGGTCGAGCCGACCTTGCGCACGCGCCGTTCCTGGATCGAGCGCAGCAGCTTGACCTGCATGGCCAGCGGCAGCTCGGCCACCTCGTCGAGGAAGAGCGTGCCGCCGGCGGCGGCGTGGAAGAACCCGTCCCGGTCGCGCTCGGCGCCGGTGAAGGCGCCCTTCCTGTAGCCGAAGAACTCGGCCTCCATCAGCGCCTCGGGAATGGCACCGCAGTTGACCGCGACGAAAGGCATCAGTCGACGCGCCGACGCATCATGGATCGCGCGCGCGGCCAGCTCCTTGCCGCTGCCCGACTCGCCGTAAATGGCCACCGGCGCCATGCTGTGGGCGAGCCGCTCGATCATCGAGCGAAGCTGGCGCATCGCCGGCGCATCGCCCCGCAAGCGGTCGATCCCGCGCGCGCGCTGCTGCAGCGGCGCGCCTCCCGCCGGCGGCCGGGCGAGCGCCGAGCGGACGAGCAGCCGCAGCTGATCGAGGTCGACGGGCTTGGCCAGGTAGTCGAATGCGCCCGCCTTAAGCGCCGCGACAGCGTTCTCCGCACTGCCGTAGGCAGTGATCACCGCGATCGGCGTGTCGCCGCGGGCGGCGACCTCCCTCACAAGCTCGATCCCGGTGCCGTCGGGCAGCCGCATGTCGGTCAGGCACAGCGCGTAGCGATTGCCGGCGAGCAGCTTGCGGGCAGCGCCGACCGAGTCCGCGGAATCGACGTCGAGGCCCAGACGCCCGAGAGTGAGCGACAGCAGCTCGCGCAGGTCCGCCTCGTCGTCGACAACCAGAACGGCCGGCGCCCGCCGCTCGTGGGCGGCGTCCGACGCTGCAGCAGGCCGCGGTTCGCTCATCGGGGTGCGATCGTATCGAGGAAGTCCGAGCCCGGCCGTTCGGCACCTGCCGCGGAGAAGCGGACCGCGAAGCCGCGGCGCAGGATGCCATCGGGCAGCGTCACCTCGTCGTAGGCAAGCTGGCACCGGTTGGCGAGGCAGAACTCGCGCGCAATGTACAGGCCGAGCCCGGTCCCCGCCACGTGTGTCGTGTTGAACGGCTCGAAGAGGGAGGCCCTGACGCTTTCGGCGACCCCGGGCCCGTCGTCGATCACCCACAGCACCGCGGCGGCGCCCCGCTCGTCAACGAAGACGCGAACCGCGCCTTCGGCGCCACTGGCGTAGCGCAGCGCATTGTCGAGCAGGTTGAAAAGCACCTGCCGCAGGTGCGAGCGCTCGAACTTCACGCGAGCGCCGGCGGGCACGTCGAGCACTACCCGTCCCTGCGCTTGCGGCCGGTCGCGGACGAACTCGTCCAGCCACTCGGGAAGGAAGCGCACCAGTTCGATGTCGTCGCCCAGCGGAGCCTCGCGCCTTGCCACGCGGAGGATGTCGTCGACCAGCCGGTTCAGGCGCAGGGTGTTCTCGCGCACGATCGACGCCAGCCGCTTCAGGCCCGCATCGCCCGCGTCCTCGACCAGCAGCTGGCTGGCATGGCTGATCGCCGCCAGCGGATTGCGTATCTCATGCGCGATCGAGGCGGTCAGCCGGCCCATCGACGCGAGCTTGAGCTGCTGCGCGCGCTCGTCGATCGCCCGCTGGTCCTCGATGAAGATCAGAAACTCGTCGCTCTGCACGGCCGACGGCTGAACGAAGCGCGCGCGCAGCCGCAGCTCCGGCAGTTCGACGACGCTGGACGCACCGGTGTCGCCCTGCGGGGCGGTGTCGCGCCAGCGCCGGAAGGCGGAAACCAGCGGCGCCAGGCGCTCGAAGGACGACAATCGCTCGCCGGTGAGCTGTGCCTCCGGCTTCATGCCGAAGAGCACCCGCGCGGCGCGGTTGTTGGCACGTACGCGCGCGTCGGCATCGACCACCACCACACCCTGTTCGAGCTGCGCGATGACCAGCCTGTTGATGGCCAGCTGGTTGTGCAGATTGCGGCCGCGTTGCTGGGCGAGCTGCTCCTGCGCCGCCAGCCGCTGGGCAAGCAGCCGCAGCAGCGCGGTGATCGCGAACATCATTGCGCCGTACAGGCCGGCCTCGAACAGCGACGCCTCGGCGCCGGCCACCGTCAGCGAGCGGGCCAGCGTGTCCAAGAGGATGGTGATGACGGCCAGCGAGCAGACGAAGAAGACCGCCGGCGTCTGCAACAGCAGCGAGGCGCCGGCGAGCGGTTGCAGGTAGAGGACCACCAGTCCGGAACGCAGCCCGCCGCTGGTGATCATCAGCGCCGATATCAGCGCCAGGTCGAAGGCGATCTGCGCCGCGATGTGCACGACGACACGGCGGCGAAGGTACAGCGAGGACATGGCCAGCGCGGCAGCGCCGACGAAGTAGACGATCGCCGCCAACAGGTAGGCAGGCGCCGTCCCGCCCCTGATCGAAGGCCCGAGCGCCGCGATCGCCAGCAGCAGGCCGATCGCGATGATCAGCCGCGCCAGGCCGAGGTACTGCAAGATGCGCCACTGCGGAGCCGACGGGTCGTCTTCGCGCTCGAACTGCGCCGGCGAGTTCATTGCCTCCGCCGGTCGCGGCAGCGCCGCGCCGGCAGCAGCTGCGGACACGCCCGGCACCGCGGGGCGACGATCAGCGGACGTCGCGTTCAAGGCGGCGATGGTCCTCGCTGCAGTACCAGCGGCTGCCTTCGGCGAGCGCTTCGGACTTGGGAACGTTCAGACCGCAGTGGTCGCAACGGACCATGGCCTCGCCGGCGGCGTGCGGCGGCGGCACCGGTCCTGCCGCGCCGCGCTGCTTGCCGATCCGCCAGATCCTGAAGGCGACGTACAGGCCGACGCCGAGGACAACGAAGAAGAGGATGCGTCCCATCAGACACGCCCAAGGACCACTTCCAGAACGAAGCGGCTGCCCACATAGGCGAGCAGCAGCATCAGGAAGCCGGCGAACGTCCAGCGCAGCGCCGTGCGCCCCCGCCAGCCGAACACGATGCGCCCGCCGAGAAGGCCGGCAAAGACGAGCCAGGAGGCGATGGTGAACACGGTCTTGTGCTCGAAGCGCAGCGCGCGGCCGAACAACTGCTCGGAGAAGAAGATCCCGGTGACCAGGGTGGCCGTCAGCAGCAGGAAGCCGACACCGATCAGCCGGAACAGCAGCTTCTCCAGGGCCAGCAGGGACGGCAGCTGTCCGAAGATGCGTCCCAGCCCCCGCGCCTGCAGCGGCGAATGCAGCCGGCGGTCCAGCAGGGCCATCAGCAGCGCGTGCAGGGCGGCGATAGTGAACAGGCTGTAGGCGGCGATCGCCACCAGCAGGTGCAAGCGCAGCGCGGTGGAGTCGACCCCGGCGCCGATCGCCGCCCCGTGGAATCCGAGCGGCAGCAGGACACAGACCGCGGCAGCCGGCAGCACCAGCACGTCCAGCCCCCGCACCGGCACGAACATTCCTTCGATCCAGAGCACCAGGACGGCCAGCAGCAGTGTCGCCGAAAGCGCCTGTGCAAATCCGAAGCGGAACTCGCCGCCGCTCCAGATGGCGATGCCGAGCAGCGCCGCGTGCGCTGCCGCAAGCGCCGGCAGCAGGGCAGCGCGCCAACGCGCCGTCTTCTCTGGCGCCTCCAGGGTTCGCCAGGTCATCCAGGCGAGCAGCAGGTACGCCGCGGCCACGGCGGCGGCACCGGCCCCGTAGAATCCGTGCATTGCCATAGCCATTTGTATAGCACGCGCCGACCATCCCGCGCGCGTGACCCCCAATGCTTGATTCGCTGACCGAACGCCTCGCACGCGTCGTAAAGACGATGCGCGGCCAGGCTCGCCTGACCGAGGCCAACACGCAGGAGATGCTGCGCGAGGTGCGCGTGGCGTTGCTCGAAGCCGACGTGGCGCTGCCGGTCGTCCGCGACTTCATCGCCCGGGTCAAGGACAAGGCGCTCGGCGAGGACGTGGTCGGCAGCCTGACGCCGGGCCAGGCGCTGGTCGGCGTCGTGCACCGCGAACTGACGACGCTGATGGGCGGCGACCTGCCCGCGGCCGAGCGCGAACTTAGCCTCGCGGTGCAGCCGCCGGCAGTGATCCTGCTCGCCGGCCTGCAGGGCGCCGGCAAGACGACCACGGCCGCCAAGCTCGCCAAGTGGCTGATCGACGAGCGCAAGAAGAAGGTCCTGGCGGTGTCCACCGACGTCTACCGTCCGGCCGCCATCGAGCAGCTGAAGACGGTCAGCGAGCAGGCCGGCGCCCAGTTCTTCCCCAGCCGCGCGGAAGACGCGCCGGTCGACATAGCGCAGAGGGCGCTGGACCACGCGCGGCGTCACTACTTCGACGTGCTGATCGTCGATACGGCGGGCCGGCTGGCGATCGATGAAGCGATGATGGGCGAGGTCGCCGCGCTTCACGCCGCGCTCAAACCGATCGAGACGCTGTTCGTGGTCGACAGCATGCTCGGCCAGGATGCGGTCAACACGGCGCGGGCCTTCGCCGAACGTCTGCCGCTGACCGGCGTCATCCTGACCAAGCTCGATGGCGACGCTCGTGGCGGCGCCGCCCTGTCGGTGCGCCACGTGACCGGCAGGCCGATCAAGTTCATCGGCGTCGCCGAGCGGATCGGCGGCCTGGAGCGGTTCGATCCGGAGCGCATGGCCGGTCGCGTGCTCGGCATGGGCGACGTGGTGGCGCTGGTCGAGGACGTGCGCAAGGCCGTCGACCTGCAGTCGGCGGAAAGACTGGCGAAGAAGATCCAGGCCGGCGATCGTTTCGACCTGGGCGATTTCAAGGAACAGATCGGACAGATGCGCAAGATGGGCGGCCTGTCAGGTCTGCTGGAAAAGCTGCCGGCGCAGCTGGCCGCCGCGGCCGGCCAGGTCAACGACAAGGACGCGGATCGCCAGGTCCGCCGCCTCGAGGGCATCATCGACTCGATGACGCCGGCCGAGCGCGCCCGGCCGGAGCTGATCAAGGCGTCACGCAAGCGGCGCATCGCCGCCGGAAGCGGCGTGCCGGTGCAGGAGGTCAACCGCCTGCTCAGCCAGTTCGAGCAGATGAGGTCGATGATGAAGCAGATGAAGAAAGGCGGCCTGTCGAAGATGATGCGCGCCATGGGCGGCCTGTCTTCCCTGCGCGGCGGCCCGCCGGGATTGCCGAAGCGCTGACCGCGCCCGGCTTGGCCCGGACGGATCAGCCGGCCGCTGCCCTGCGCGGCGTGTATGACCAGCGCCCCTGCCACGCGGCTAGCACGGCATTCGGGTAGGCCGCCTGCCCCCGACTGCCGTTGTAGCGGCCGAGCGCCAGGAACAGGTCGCCTTTCTCGGTGTCCAGGTAGTGGCGCAGGATGACGCAGCCGTAGCGAAGGTTGGTGCGCATATCGAACAGCGCCCGCGGGTCGCCGTCGCCGATGACGTTGGTCCAGAACGGCATCACCTGCATGTAGCCGCGGGCGCCCGCGCTGGAGACCGCGTACTTCCGGAAGTTGCTCTCCACCTGAATGAGTCCGAGAACGAGTTGCCGGTCGAGCCCGGCGCGGATCGCCTCGTAGTCGAGCGTGCGCAGGAATTCGATGCGCTCGCGATAGTCGGGCTTCTGCCGCAGCAGCCGACCAGACATCTCGTTCAGCCAGTCGATGAACTCGATGCGCTCGCCGATATCCGTGATGCGCCGCTGCGGCGGCGCGCTGTCGGCGATGCGGGCCGCCAGCGCCGCACGCACGGCGTCGGCCATCGGTTCATAGATCTGCGCGCCGCCCTGCGCCCGCAACGGCAGGCCCGCCAGCGCCGCAGCGGCCAGCGCGGAGAAAAGCCGCCGGCGGCGAAGATCAGCTTCGCCCGGCGGCAATCTGCTGCGCGACCAATCCGACGGCATCTGCCAGCGGCACGGCGCTCGCCTGCAGGCTGCGACGATGCGCATACTCGACCTGCCCGGCCTTCAGGCCGCGCTCGCCCACCGTGATGCGGTGCGGAACGCCGATCAGCTCCCAGTCGGCAAACATCGAGCCGGGCCGTTCGCCGCGGTCGTCGATGATCACGTCGATGCCCGCCGATTCCAGTTCCTGGTGCAGCCGGTCGGCAACCTGGCGGACCGCGTCCGACTGTCGATAGTTGACCGGACAGATCACCACCGAGAAAGGCGCGATCGGCTCCGGCCAGATGATTCCGCGCTCGTCGTGGTTCTGCTCGATCGCCGCTCCGAGAAGCCGGGTCACGCCGATGCCGTAGCAGCCCATGACCACCGACTTCTGCTGGCCGCCCTCGTCGGTGAAGGCGAGCCGCATCGATTCGGCATACGGCAAGCCGGCGAACACATGGCCGACCTCGATGCCGCGCTGTATGGCCAGCACCCCCTTGCCATCGGGAGACGGATCGCCCGCCACGACGCTGCGCAGGTCCGCCACCTGCTCGGGCTCAGCGAGATCGCGCCCCCAGTTCACGCCGGCTATGTGGAAACCTTCCTCGTTCGCCCCGCAGACGAAATCGCCCATGTTCGCCACCGTGCGGTCGGCGACCAACCTGACCGGCAGCTGCGTGCCGATCGGCCCGAGGTAACCCGGCCGGCAGCCGAAGGTGGCGCGGATCTCCGCCTCGGAGGCGAAACGGAATCCTTCCTTCAGCCCCGACACCTTGCCGGCCTTGACCTCGTTCAATTCGTGGTCGCCGCGAATCAGCAGCAGCCAGATCTCCGCACCGGTCGGGTTGCCCGATGAATCCCGGCGTTCGACCGCGAGCACGATCGACTTGACTGTCCGCTCGAGAGGCAGGCCGAGCAGTTCGGCAACGTCTTCGCAGCGCTCCTTGCCAGGGGTGGGCACCTTGCGCATCGCCTCCCTCGGCGGCTGCCGCCCGGCAATCGCCGGCACGGCCTCGGCCATCTCGATGTTGGCGGCGTAGTCGGACGTCGGGCAGTAGGCGATCGCATCTTCGCCGGTGTCCGCGATCACCTGGGACTCGTGGCTGGCCTGGCCGCCGATGTTGCCGGTGTCCGCTGCAACGGCGCGGAATTTCAGCCCCATCCGGGCGAAGATCCGCTGGTAGGCCTCGTACATCGCGCGGTAACTCGCCATGCCGCCGGCGTCGTCGCGATCGAAGGAATAGGCGTCCTTCATCGTGAACTCGCGGCCGCGCATGAGGCCGAAGCGCGGCCGCCGCTCGTCGCGGAACTTGGTCTGGATGTGATAGAAGTTGACGGGCAGCTGCTTGTAGCTCTTGATCTGCTCCCGGACGATGTCGGCGATCACCTCCTCGGAGGTGGGCTGGATGACGAAGTCCCTGTCGTGGCGATCCTTGAGCCGCGCCAGTTCGGGCCCCATCTTGAACCAGCGCCCGGACTCCATCCACAGCTCGGCCGGCTGAACCACCGGCATCAGCAGTTCGATGGCGCCGGCACGGTTCATCTCTTCACGGATGATGTTTTCGATCTTGCGGATCGAGCGCAGCCCGACCGGCAGGTAGCTGTAGATGCCGGCGGCGAGCTTCTTGATCATCCCCGCCCTGACCATCAGCCGATGGCTGACCACCTCGGCATCGGCCGGCGCTTCCTTAAGGGTGGAAACGAAGAAACTCGAAGCGCGCATCGCAACATGTCTCCGCGCACGCGCACGGAAGCCGGGTCATATAATGGCCGCAGATGATAAGGCTTCAGGTGTTCGCATGCTGGACAAGGAAGGCTATCGCCCGAATGTCGGCATCATCCTGCTGAACCCGCGCAACGAGGTCTTCTGGGGCAAGCGTGTAAGACAGCATTCCTGGCAGTTCCCGCAGGGCGGCATAAAGCACGGCGAGTCGCCAGAACAGGCGATGTACCGGGAGCTGTACGAGGAAATCGGGCTGCGCTCGGAGCATGTCAGGATCGTGGCCCGCACGCGTGACTGGTTGCGCTACGACGTTCCTGAGCGGTGGATGCGGCGGGAGCTGCGGGGCAACTACCGCGGTCAGAAGCAGATCTGGTTCCTGTTGCGGCTGATGGCGCGTGATTGCGACGTCTGCCTGCGCCGTTCGGAGAAACCGGAATTCGATGCCTGGCGTTGGCACCCCTACTGGGTGCCGCTGGATGCGGTGGTCGAATTCAAGCGCGAGGTCTACCAGCAAGCGCTGTCCGAGCTGTCGCGCCACGTATTCCGGGCCACACAGCGCTTCGTCGGCAGGGCACGCCGGCACCCGGGCGGCGAGCGTTCCGAGCAGGCCGCGCCGGAAGACGCCGGCAGCGGCGGCGCACCACTGTGAACAGGGCGGGCCGGCTCCGCCCTAGAGGATTACCAGATTGTCGCGGTGGATGAGTTCGCGTTCTTCGACGAAACCGAGCACTGACTCGATCTCGGCACTCGGCCGGCCGGCGATGCGCCGGGCCTGGTCACTGCTGTAATTCGCCAGGCCGCGGGCGACCTCGCGCCGGTCGGTGCCGAGGCAGGTGATTACGTCACCGCGCGCGAAGTCCCCGTTGACCTCGACGACGCCGATCGGCAGGAGACTCTTTCGTTCGTTGACCAGCGCGCGCACGGCACCTTGGTCCAGATGCACCGAGCCCTTCACCTGCAGATGATCGGCCAGCCATTGCTTGCGCGCCGTCAGCACCTCGGTCGACGCCAGCAACTGGGTGCCCAGCCGCTCGCCCTGCGCGAGGCGGATCAGGACGTCCGTTTCACGGCCGCTGGCGATGACCGTGCTGGCGCCGCTCCTGGCCGCACGCTTCGCCGCCAGGACCTTGGTGATCATGCCGCCGCGCGCTATATGGCTGCCGGTGCCTCCTGCGATGGCCTCGAGGCGGGGGTCGCCTGCCCGGACTTCCTGCAACAGGCTCGCGTCGGGATTCCGACGAGGGTCGGCGCTGTACAGGCCCGCCTGATCGGTCAGGATGACCAGCGCGTCGGCCTCGACCAGGTTGGCGGTCAGCGCCGCCAGCGTGTCGTTGTCGCCGAACTTGATCTCGTCGGTGACCACGGTGTCGTTCTCGTTGATCACGGGCACCACGCCCAGTTCGAGCAGCGTGAACAACGTCGAGCGGCCGTTTAGGTAGCGCACGCGGTCGGCGAGGTCGGCATGCGTCAGGAGGATCTGCGCCGTACGGATGCCCAGCGCGGCGAAGCAGCTCTCGTAGGCCTGCGCCAGGCCCATCTGGCCGACCGCGGCTGCCGCCTGCAGTTCGTGCACCTCGCGCGGACGCCGCGCCCAGCCCAGCCGCTGCATGCCCTCGGCGATCGCGCCGCTGGAAACCAGCAATACCTGCTTGCCGGCCGCGCGGAGAGCCGCGATCTGCTCGGCCCACTGAGCGATTGCAGCCCGGTCGAGGCCCCGGCCCTCGTCGGTCACCAGGCTGCTGCCGACCTTGATCACCAGCCGCCGAGCCGCCTGAACCACGGTCAGCGAACTCATTCCGGTGCTCTTTCGACGGCTCCGGCCAGTTGCCGGCTGACGGCGCGCATCAGTTCCCGGCAGCCCTCTCCGGTTGCCGCGGACACCAGAAACATCGGCGCCTTGGTCCGCAGGCGGCGGCGCAGTTCCGACGCAAGCCGCTCGCGAGCGGTGGCATCGACCAGGTCGATCTTGTTGAGGACGATCCAGCGGGGCTTGCGGGCAAGTCCGGGGTCGAATTTCCTGAGTTCGGCCACCAGCGCGCGCGCCTGCCGGACGGGATCGACATCCGCGTCGACCGGCGCAATGTCGATCACATGCAGCAGCAGACGCGTGCGACCGAGGTGGCGAAGGAAGCGATGCCCCAGCCCAGCACCCTCCGCGGCGCCTTCGATGAGGCCCGGCACGTCGGCGATCACGAAGCTGCTGTTGGCGTCCACCCGCACCACGCCCAGGTGCGGGTGCAGGGTCGTGAACGGATAGTCGGCGACCTTCGGCCGCGCGTTCGACACGGCTGCAATCAGCGTCGACTTGCCCGCGTTCGGGAAGCCGAGCAGGCCGACATCTGCCAGCACCTTCAGTTCCAGGTGCAGCAAGCGGTGTTCGCCGGGCTGCCCGGGTGTTTTCTGCCGCGGCGCCCGATTGGTGCTCGACTTGAAGTGGAGGTTGCCCAGGCCCCCGGCACCACCCTTGGCAAGCAGCGCGCGCTGGCCGTCGGTGGCAAGGTCAGCCAGCGTGTGCCCCGTCTCCTGGTCGATGACCACGGTGCCGACCGGCAGGCGCAACTTGATGTCCTCGCCTGAAGCCCCGTAGCAGTCGGAGCCCCGACCATGCTCCCCGTTGCCGGCGGCGATTCGGCGCTGGTAGCGGTATTCGATCAGCGTGTTGATGTTGTGGTCGGCCACCGCCCAGACGCTTCCGCCGCGCCCACCGTCGCCACCGTCGGGGCCGCCCTTCGGAACGAACTTCTCACGCCTGAACGAGGCGCAGCCGTTCCCGCCACGGCCCGCCTGCACTTCAATGCGCGCTTCGTCGACGAACTTCATGATTGCTCAGCAAACAAAAAAGCCCTGCCGACAAGGGACAGGGCTTTGCCGCCTGGCATCGCCGGCCACCGGCCAGCGAGCGCCGGGCTTACTGCTCAGGCTGTACGCTCACCGTGCGCCGGTTTTGCGCACCCCGCGTGTCGAACCGCACGTGGCCATCGGCCAGCGCGAACAGCGTGTGATCACGGCCAATGCCGACGTTGTCCCCCGGATGGAACTGGGTGCCACGCTGGCGAACAATGATCGATCCGGCGCTGATCGCCTCGCCGCCATAGACCTTAACGCCGAGCCGCTTTGCCTGCGAATCGCGCCCGTTGCGCGATGAGCCGCCTGCTTTCTTGTGTGCCATTTTCCGTCCCTGTGCCCTCTGCCCGCCACTCAGCCGATGGCGTCGATGCGAACCTCGGTGAAATTCTGCCGATGTCCGGCATGCTTCTGGAAGTGCTTGCGCCGGCGCATCTTGAAGATGGTCACCTTTGCGTGCCGCCCGTGGCCCACCACGGTGGCCTTCACGGTGACTCCCGCAAGGTGCGGTGTGCCGACCCGCAGTTCGCCGCCCTCACCGACCGCCAGCACCTCGTCGAACGTGACTTCGCTGCCCGGCTCGGCGCCGATCGCCTCGACCTTGATCGCCTGGCCGGCTGCGACCCGATACTGCTTGCCGCCTGTCTTGATCACTGCGTACATGGTGTTCGTCCTAGGCCGGCAGCGCGGCTTCAATGCTGCGCCGACCGGCAGATCGGAGTCGCCGCCCAAATAACCGGCAGGCGCCTCATTCGGCTTCTGGAAAGCCGTGCATTTTCGCTCCTCCCCGATCGCCTGTCAAACGATGCCGGGCGGCCACCGGCGGGCGCGGCTCGCATCCGCCGACGACCGCGAGCCCCTGAGGGCTTCCATGTCCCGTGTAGACAGCCACCTATAATCGCGGCTCGCCCCCAATCGCAGGCAAGACTCCCCTTGACTTCCGTGCTGGCCGAACCGGCGGCCACCCCTCGATCGCTGCTGCAGATACTCGCGCCCGTGGCCGAGGACCTGCGCGGGGTCGACCGCGCCATCCGTGCCCGCCTCGATTCCGACGTGGCGCTGATCGGCACCATCGCCGACTACATCATCGCCGCCGGCGGCAAGCGCCTCAGGCCGGCGGTCCTGCTGCTGCTCGCCCGCGCCCTGGGCTATCGCGGCGATGCACATGTCCTGCTGGCAGCAGTGATCGAATTCATCCATACCGCAACGTTGCTGCATGACGACGTGGTCGACGAATCCGAGCTGCGCCGCGGCCGCCCGACGGCGAACGCGCACTTCGGCAATGCGGCCAGCGTCCTGGTTGGCGACTTTCTCTATTCGCGTTCGTTCCAGATGATGGTCGACGCGGGAGAGATGCGAGTGATGCGGATTCTGTCCGACGCGACCAATAGGATCGCCGAAGGCGAGGTGCTGCAGTTGATGAACGTGCACGACCCGTCGGTCGACGAGCAGCGCTATCTCGAGGTCGTGGGACGGAAGACCGCCGCCCTGTTCGAAGCGGCCGCGCGGATCGCAGCGGTGATCGCCGGTGCTTCCGCCGAACTGGAAGAGGCCGCGGCGCGCTACGGGGCCGGGCTCGGCACTGCCTTTCAGATGGTCGACGATGTGCTCGACTACTCCGGGCAGGTCGAGGAAATCGGCAAGCGGCTCGGCGACGACCTGCGTGAGGGGAAGGTCACGCTGCCCCTGATTCATGCGATGCGCTCGGCAAGCGAATGCCAGCGGCAACGCATAGAAAAGGCGGTGCGGGAAGGCGGCGGCGACTTCGCCGAGATTGCCAGGATCGTGCAGAGCAACGGCTCGATAGCCTATGTTCGGAGCCGTGCCAGCGAGGAATCGGCGCGCGCGGCGACAGCAGCCCGCCTCTTGCCCGCGTCAGTGTTCAAAGATTCTTTGTTAGACTTGACTTTTTTCACGATGGATCGCGACCGCTGACTTGGCGGCGGTCCATCGCGACGTCGCAGGGGCGATTGGTTTTGCCTGATTGCCGCTGCTTCGCCGGGGTGTAGCTCAGTCTGGTAGAGTACTGCGTTCGGGACGCAGGAGTCGGAGGTTCGAATCCTCTCACCCCGACCACTCATTCTCTGGCCCCGCGGCTGCCGAGACCGCGGCAGCCGCGGAGTGAGGGTTTAACTCCGTCGCGCAGGTCCTTGCGCCAGTTACCCCGCCTTTTCGATCCAGGCAGTTTTCTAGCCGCAGCGATCGCTTTCCTCGTCCTCCGCTGCTTCGCCGGGGTGTCGCTCAGTCTGGTAGAGTACTGCGTTCGGGACGCAGGAGTCGGAGGTTCGAATCCTCTCACCCCGACCA
>JBHJND010000039.1:0-4272 GCA_048497655.1 Caballeronia novacaledonica | reverse complement strand
ATGCGACCGTCACCGCGGAGTGCACGCGGCAGGCCGATGGCACGGAACTGGAGATCGCCACCCCGGTTGGCCTCATCAGGACCCGCGTCGCCGTGCCGGGGCTGCACAACGTGCACAACGCGCTGGCAGCGACTGCGGCCGCGCTGGCCATCGACGTGCCGGCGGGCGCCATTGCCTCCGGACTGTCGGCCTTCACCGCGGTCGGCGGGCGCGGCGTGCGCTCGCGAACCGCGGGCGGCGCCGACCTGATCGGCGACACCTACAACGCCAACCCGGACTCCGTGCGCGCGGCGATCGACCTGCTCGCCGCCGCCGCGCCGAGGCGGATTCTGATCCTGGGCGACATGGGCGAGGTCGGCAGCCGCAGCGTCGAGTACCACCGCGAGGTCGGTGCCTACGCGAAAAGTCGCGGCATCGACGCCCTGCTGGGAACGGGGGCCGCCATGCGCGAGGCCTGCGACGCGTTCGGTGCCGGCGCCGAGCACTTCGCCGATATCGAGGAACTGCAGGAGCGGGCGCAGGAACTGGCCCGGCGCGGTGCAACCGTCCTCGTCAAGGGCTCGCGCTTCATGCGCATGGAACGCGTGGTGGCGTCGCTCGGCGCGGCGACGGCCGGGGCGCATTGATGCTGCTCGAGCTGTTCGAATGGCTGGCGCGCGACATCCGCGCCTTCAACGTCTTCTCCTACCTGACGCTGCGCGCCGTGCTGGCGGCCGGCACCGCGCTGGTGATCGGCCTGCTTGCCGGACCGTGGGTGATCCGCAAGCTCACCGAGATGAAGATCGGCCAGGCGATCCGCGCCGAGGGACCGCAGTCGCACCTGTCGAAGTCGGGCACGCCGACGATGGGTGGCGCGCTGATCCTGATCTCGATCGGCGTGACCACGCTGCTGTGGGCCGATCTCGCCAACCGCTTCGTCTGGGTCGTTCTGCTGGTCACGCTCGGCTTCGGCTGGGTCGGCTGGGTCGACGACTACCGCAAGGTCGTCCGCCGCAACCCCAAGGGGATGAGCGCGCGGGAGAAGTACTTGTGGCAGTCGCTGATCGGCCTGGCGGCGGCGTTCTACCTCGCCTTCGCGATCGCCGCGCCCAATTCGGAGAAGCTGCTGCCGCTGATGTGGCAGTGGCTGAGCAACGGATTCGACCTCGATCTGCCAGCGCGCTCCGACCTGATCGTGCCGTTCTTCAAGAACTACGCCTACCCGATGGGCGTGTTCGGCTTCGTGATCCTGTCGTACCTGGTGATCGTTGGCACCAGCAACGCGGTCAACCTGACCGACGGACTCGACGGCCTGGCGATCCTGCCGGCCTCGATGATCGGCGCTGCGCTGGGCATCTTCGCCTACGTGATCGGCCGCGCCGACTTCTCGCGCTACCTGCTGTTTCCGTTCATCCCCGGCGCCGGCGAACTGGTGATCATCTGCGCGGCGATCGCCGGCAGCGGGCTGGCGTTCCTCTGGTTCAACGCCTATCCGGCGCAGGTCTTCATGGGCGACGTCGGCGCGCTGGCGCTCGGCGGCGCGCTGGGCACGATCGCCGTGATCACCCGGCAGGAGATCGTGCTTTTCATCATGGGCGGCGTGTTCGTCGCCGAGACGGTGTCGGTGATGCTGCAGGTCGGCTACTTCAAGCTCACCGGCGGCAAGCGCATCTTCCGCATGGCGCCGCTGCACCACCACTTCGAGCTCTCCGGGTGGAAGGAGAACCAGGTCGTGGTGCGCTTCTGGATCATCACCATCATGCTGGTGCTGGTCGGCCTGTCGACGCTGAAGATCCGATGATCGACGTCGCCGGACAGACCGCGGTGGTGCTGGGCCTCGGCCAGTCGGGACTGGCGATGGCGCGCACGCTCGCCGCGGACGGCGCTGCGGTGCGCGTCGCCGACACGCGTGCCGAGCCGCCGATGCTCGCCGCGTTGCGCGCCGAACTGCCGCAGGTGCCGTTTGCCGGCGGTGCCTTCGATCTGTCGCTGCTGGACGGCGCCCGCCTGCTGGCCCTGTCGCCGGGGCTGTCGCCGACGCACTCGGCGGCTGCGCTGCTGGTCGGCGCGGCGAAGAAGGCCGGCATCGACGTGGTCGGCGAGATCGAGCTTTTCGCCCGCGCGCTGGCCGGCCTGAAAGCGAGCCGGGACTACGCGCCGCGGGTGATCGGTGTCACCGGCACCAACGGCAAGACCACCACGTCGCGGCTGGCAGGCCTGCTGATCGAGCGCTCGGGGCGCTCGGTCGCGGTGGCCGGCAACATCTCGCCGACCGCCCTCGACACGCTGCGCGAGTGCCTGCGCGGCGACCGGCTGCCCGACACCTGGGTGCTCGAGCTGTCGAGCTTCCAGCTGGCGACTACGCGCTCGCTCGCCTGCGATGCGGCCACCGTGCTGAACATCACGCAGGATCACCTCGACTGGCACGGCAGCTTCGATGCCTACGTGAAGGCGAAGGCCCGCATCTTCGCGCCGCGCACGGTGCAGGTGCTCAACCGCGACGACCCGGCCGTCGCCGCGATGGCGAAGAAGACGTCGCAGGTGGTGACGTTCCGCCTGCAGCCGCCGGCGCAGGCCGACGAGTACGGTCTGCTCAGCGAGGCCGGCATCACCTGGCTCGCCTACGCGGAAGACCTGGCGCATGGGCACCGCCGGCGCCGGCCTGAAGGCGAGCCGGATGCGGCGGCCGAGCAGCTGTTCGTGCACCGTCTGATGCCCGCCGACGCACTGGCCATCCGCGGCCGGCACAACGCCGGCAACGCGCTTGCCGCACTGGCCCTGGCGCGGGCGATCGGCTGTCCGCTGGCGCCGATGTTGCACGCGCTGCGTGCCTACCGCGGCGAACCGCATCGAGTGCAGCTGATCGCCACCGTCGGTGGAGTGCAGTACTACGACGACAGCAAGGGCACCAATGTCGGCGCCACGGTGGCCGCGCTCGACGGTCTGGCTGCCGAGGGCCTGCGGCTGGTGGTGATTCTCGGCGGCGACGGCAAGGGGCAGGACTTCACCCCGCTGGCGGCGCCGCTGGCACGCGCGGCGCGGGCGGTGGTGCTGATCGGCCGCGACGCCGGGCTCGTCGAGCAGGCGATCGGCCCGGCGGGCGCGCCGTATCCGATCCATCACGCGGTGTCGCTGCCGGAGGCAGTCGAGGTCGCCGCCGGCGAGGCGCGCGAGGGCGATGCGGTCCTGCTGTCGCCGGCCTGCGCGAGCCTCGACATGTTTCGCGACTACGTGCACCGCGCCGGGGTTTTCGCCGAGGCGGTGCGCGAGCGCGCGTTGCAGGAGGGCCAGCCGTGTTAGGACGGCTCCGCGCGCGTCTGGCTGGAAGCTGGGCAGACGCCGGTGGGCAACCGATCCGCGCCGGCGGCGGGTTGCTGGCGCTCGGCGACAGCGGATCGACACACGCCGTCGGTCGCGGCCAGGAGCGCATCGACGCGCCGCTGCTGCTGGTTGCCGCGGCCCTGATCTTGCTCGGCGTGGTGATGGTCTACTCCGCCTCGATCTCGCTGGCCGACTCGCCTCGCTACAAGGTCACGCCCACCCATTTCCTGGTGCGGCACCTGTTCGCCATCGGCGTGGCGATCGTCGCCGCGGTGGCCGCATTCTCGGTGCCGATGGCGCGCTGGCAGCGGCTGGCGCCGTTGGCCTTCGTTGTCGCGTTCGTGCTTCTGGTCGTCGTCCTGATACCGGGTGTCGGCACCGGCGCGCTGGGCGCGCGCCGCTGGATACCGCTGGCCATGTTCAACCTGCAACCGTCGGAACTGATGAAGGTCGCCTGCGTGCTCTATGCGGCGAGTTTCACAGTGCGCAAGCAGGATTACATGCACAGCCTGAAGCGCGGCTTCCTGCCGATCGGCCTGGTGATGGTGGTCGTCGGCGGGTTGCTGCAACTGCAGCCCGACCTCGGCGCGTTCATCGTCATCGTGGCGATCGCGATGGGCATCCTGTTCCTCGGCGGCCTGAACGTCCGGCTGTTCGTTGCCATCACCGTGCTGCTGGCGGTCGGACTCGCCGCCATCGTCTGGCTGTTCCCGTACCGGCGCGAGCGGATCTTTGCCTACCTTGATCCGTGGTCGGCCGAGCACGTGCTCAAGAAGGGCTACCAGCTGACCCACTCGCTGATCGCCTTCGGCCGCGGCGAGTGGTTCGGCGTCGGTCTCGGCGGCAGTGTCGAGAAGCTGCACTACCTGACCGAGGCGCATACCGACTTCATCCTCGCCGTGATTGCCGAAGAGCTTGGGCTGGTGGCGGTGATGGTGCTGATCGTCGCCTTCTACTGGCTGACCAGACGCG
>JBHJND010000038.1:0-2669 GCA_048497655.1 Caballeronia novacaledonica | reverse complement strand
GAACATCTGCGGCAGGTCGAACACCTCGAACTCGCGCGCGCCCAGCGGGCCGAACTTGGCCAGCGACGGCGCCAGCATCTGCACCGAGCCCAGCTGCAGCGCCTCGACCTCCTCGCGGTCTTTGTACAGCGTCGAGTTCGGATAGACCTCGATCTTGACTTTGTTGCCCAGCCGCTTCTCGGCCAGTTCCTTGAACTTGTCGGCGCCCTTGCCTTTCGGCGTGTCGACTGCGACCACGTGGCTGAACTTGATCACGACCGGCGCCTGCGCGCGGGCGATCATCGGGAAGGCGATGGTGGCCGAAGCGGCTCCGGCGGTGGCCAGCACACGGCGGCGCATGCGACTCGATACGGTCATTTCCTGTCTCCTCTGCCGTGTCAATGAATGGCGGCCGGTCGGCTCCGGTCCGGTAAGTGCGACTTGTACAGGCAATGATCCGCCAGACTCTTGACTAGGCGCAAGGGCGCAAACCGGCCAGACCCCCGGAACAGGTCGGAAGAATGCTGCTGTGCAATGGCCGTGGAATTGCCGCGGCCGACGGCAGCGTGCCGGCTCAGTAGCGGCCGTGCTGCTTGTAGATGTAGTTGGTCAGCTCGCCCTGCTGCATGAACAGCTGGCGCTGGATCTGGTGCACGGCGCGGACGATCGCCCGCATCACCCGGTAGACCAGGTGCGGGTCGGTCTGAAGCAGCGCCTCGAGCTTCTCGCGCTCCAGGCCGAGCACGCGGGTGGCGTCCATCGCCACCATCGACGCGTAGCGGCGGCTGCCGTCGAGCCACGACAGCTCGCCGGCGAAGTCGCTGGCGGCCAGCGTGTTCAGCGTCACCTGCTCCGCCGTGCCGTGGCTCTTGATCACGCCGAGCTTGCCGCCGACGATCAGGTAGAAGTGATGATCGTCGTCGCCTTCGCGGACCAGCACCTCGCCTTCCTTCAGGTCGCGCAACTGCATCGCCGCCGCCAGAAGGTGGCACTGCTCGTCGGTCAGTTCGACGGCGAGCTTCGAGGGGCGCAGCGCGTCGAACATCGGTTGGTCGTTCATGGTCGGTTCCATGGGGCTGGTGGCAACTGGCGCCAGGACGGCTGGTGCCGCGGGCAGGATACGCTCGGCGCGCGCGACGTAGGCGTCGACCATGGTATCGGCCATCCGCGCGAACACCGGCCCGGCCACGCGCTCGATCATCCGGTCGGCGAATTCGTAGGTCAGAGTGAACTCGATGCGGCAGGCATGCGCGTTGAGCGGCGTCAAACGCCACTCGCCCTCGAACCGGCGCAGCGGCCCCTGCACCATGCGCAGCGCCAGCCACTCCGGCCGCCGCTTCGGGTTGCGTGTCTGCAGGGACAGCGTCAGCCCGGCCACCCGCATCGACAGCCGCGCCGCGACGATCTCGTCGGTGCGCTCGAGGATCACCGCGTCGGTGCACCACGGGATGAACTGCGGGTAGTGCTCGGCCTGCTCGATCAGGTCGAACATCGACTCGGCCGGATACGGCATCAGCAGCGAGCGGCGGACCAGCATGCGGCGCGGCGGTTCTCTAGCGTGGATCCCCGCTTTCGCGGGGATGACGCATTCGTTTCCGTTCGCCGCGAGGCTGTGTCTCTAGCTCACGGACGAGTGCGTCACTTCGCCGTCGGCATGACGAACTCGGCGCCCTTGCCGATCGAGCCGGGCCAGCGCTGCATCACCGCCTTGTAGCGGGTGTAGAAGCGCACGCCTTCGGCGCCATAGGCGTGGGTGTCGCCGAACAGGCTCTTCTTCCAGCCGCCGAACGAGTAGAACGCCATCGGCACCGGGATCGGCACGTTCACCCCGACCATGCCGACGCGGATCCGCCGGACGAACTCGCGCGCCGTGTTGCCGTCGGCGGTGAACAGCGCCACGCCGTTGCCGTACTCGTGCGCGTTGACGAGATCCACCGCGGCGGCGAAGTCCGGCACCCGCACCACGGACAGCACGGGGCCGAAGATCTCCTCGTCGTAGATGCGCATGCCCGGCTGCACCTGGTCGAACAGGCAGCCGCCGAGGAAGAAACCCTTCTCGCGGCCGGCCACCTTGAGCCCGCGCCCGTCGACCACCAGCTTGGCGCCCTCCAGCTCGCCGTGGTCGACGTAGCCCTTGACCTTGGTCCAGTGCGCGGCCGTCACCAGCGGGCCCATCTCGGAGGCCTTGTCCATGCCGTCGCCGATCTTCAGTGCCCGCACGCGCGGGGCGAGTCGCTCGACCAGTTCGTCGGCGATGCGGCCGACCGCCACCGCCACCGAGATCGCCATGCAGCGTTCGCCGGCCGAGCCGTAGGCCGAGCCGATCAGCGCGTCGACCGCCTGGTCCAGGTCGGCGTCGGGCATCACCACCATGTGGTTCTTGGCGCCGCCGAGCGCCTGCACGCGCTTGCCGTGCGCGGAAGCGGTGCGATAGATGTACTCGGCCACCGGCGTCGAGCCCACGAAGCTCACCGCCGCGATGTCGGGGTGCTGCAGGATGGCGTCGACCGCCGCCTTGTCGCCTTGCACGACGTTGAACACGCCGTCGGGCAGGCCTGCTTCCCTGAACAGCTCGGCCATCAGCAGCGACGGCGATGGGTCGCGCTCGGAGGGCTTCAGCACGAAGGTGTTGCCGCAGGCGATGGCGATGGGATACATCCACATCGGCACCATGCAGGGGAAGTTGAACG
>JBHJND010000037.1:0-5108 GCA_048497655.1 Caballeronia novacaledonica | reverse complement strand
GCGATGTTCCAGAGCGACATGCTGGCGACGCTGTTCTCGTTCACCCGCGCCTATTTCCTCGTCGACATGGAAGCGCCGTCGGCTTACGTCGACTTCCTGCGGACGATCCTGCCGTCGAAGCCGGCCTCCGAGCTGTACACGATGGTCGGCCTGCAGAAGCAGGGCAAGACGCTGTTCTACCGCGACTTCCTGCACCACCTGCGCCACTCGACCGACAAGTTCGTGATCGCGCCTGGCATCAAGGGGCTGGTGATGTCGGTGTTCACGCTGCCCTCCTACCCGTACGTGTTCAAGATGATCAAGGACGTCATCCCGTACCCGAAGGAGACCGACCGCGAGCAGATCAAGGGCAAGTACCAGCTGGTGAAGATGCACGATCGCGTCGGCCGCATGGCCGACACCTGGGAGTACTCGCAGGTGGCGCTGCCGCGGGCGCGCTTCCACCCGGAGCTGATCCGCGAGCTGCTGCAGATGTGCCCGAGCCAGCTGGAGCTGGACGCGCACACGGTGGTGCTGAAGCACGTCTACATCGAGCGGCGGATGACGCCGCTGAACATCTACCTGCAGCACGCCACCGACGCCGAGCTCGACGCCGCCATCCGCGGCTACGGCCAGGCGATCAAGGACCTGGCGGCGGCCAACATCTTCCCCGGCGACATGCTGTACAAGAACTTCGGCGTCACCAGGCTCGGCCGGATCGTCTTCTACGACTACGACGAGATCGAGTACATGACCGACTGCAACTTCCGCCGCATCCCGCAGGCGCCGGACGAGGAGGCCGAGATGTCCGACGAGGTCTGGTACCGGGTCGAGAAGGGCGACGTGTTCCCCGAGAACTGGATGCCTTTCCTGCTCGGCGACCCGCGCATCCGCGCCGCGCTGATGAAGTACCACGCGGACCTCTTCACTGCCGAGTTCTGGCAGGCGCGCAAGGAGCGGATCCGGCACGGCCAGCTGGAGGACGTCTTCCCCTATCCGCCGGAGAAGCGCTTCGAGTACCGGTTTCCCGCCAGCCCGCACTGACCGCATCGCGGCGGCACGGCCGGCGAACGACGGCGCGGACGCGCCGGGCTGACCCTCGTCAAGCTTCACGCAGCCCGCAGCGGTCTTCGCAATCGCGGCGGCGGATAATTTCCCCGCGGTCGCCGCTAGGAAGAGCTCCGGCGGCGGCTGTCGCTTTGCACCGATCAAGCGCTCAGCCGTGCCACCCGGCCCGACCGGGTTGCCCGGCCGAGCAGCGCGCATAAGCCAGTCATCAACCGACGCTCCTTTGTGGAGGATTCGCCATGTCAGATCCCATCGTCATCGTCTCCGCAGTCCGCACGCCGATCGGCGGCATGCTGGGCGACTTCGCTTCGTTGCAGGCCTACCAGCTCGGCGCGGTTGCCATCAAGGCGGCGGTCGAGCGCGCCGGCGTCAAGGGCGACGCCGTCGACGAGGTGCTGATGGGCTGCTGCCTGATGGCCGGCCAGGGCCAGGCGCCCGCCCGCCAGGCGACGCTGCTGGCCGGGCTGCCGCAGTCGGCCGGCGCGGTGACGCTGTCGAAGATGTGCGGCTCCGGCATGCGCACGATGATGTTCGCCCACGACATGCTGGTCGCCGGCTCGGCCTCGGTGCTGGTCGCCGGCGGCATGGAGAGCATGACCAACGCGCCGCACCTGCTTCTGAGCGCGCGCAAGGGCTATCGCTACGGCGCGGCGATGATGTACGACCACATGGCCCTGGACGGCCTGGAAGACGCCTACGAGCGCGGCAAGGCGATGGGCGTGTTCGCCGAGCAGTGCGTGGCCAAGTACAGCTTCACCCGCGAGGCACAGGACAAGTTCGCCATCGCCTCCACCGAGCGCAGCCTGAAGGCCAACACCGACGGCAGCTTCGGCTGGGAGATCGCGCCGGTGATGGTGCCCGGCAAGGGCGGCGAGACGAAGATCGACAAGGACGAGCAGCCGTTCAAGGCCAAGCTCGACAAGATTCCGGGGCTGAAGCCGGCATTCAAGAAGGACGGCACGATCACCGCCGCCAACGCCTCGTCGATCTCCGACGGCGCGGCGGCGCTGGTGCTGATGCGCGAGTCGACCGCGAAGAAGATGGGCTGCACTCCGATTGCGCGCATCGTGGCGCACAGCGTGCACGCGCATGCGCCGGAGTGGTTCACCACGGCGCCGGTCGGCGCGATCGACAAGGTGCTGGCCAAGGCGGGCTGGAAGGCGGGCGAGGTCGACCTGTGGGAAGTCAACGAGGCGTTCGCCGCGGTGACGATGGCGGCGATGGCCGAGTACAAGCTGCCGCACGAGAAGGTCAACATCCACGGCGGCGCCTGCGCGCTGGGCCACCCGATCGGCGCCTCCGGCGCGCGCATCGTGGTCACCCTGCTCGGCGCGCTGAAGAAGACCGGCGGTGCGCGCGGCGTGGCGGCGCTTTGCATCGGCGGCGGCGAAGCGACCGCGATGGCGGTCGAGATGATCCGTTGACCGGCGGCGTCCGGCGGGCCGCCGGCCGATGACGCCGGCGGTCCTGGTCGTCGGCGCCAGCCGCGGCATCGGGCTGGAGTTCGTGCGGCAGTACCGCGCCGAGGACGCGCGTGTCATCGCCACGCATCGCGACCCGGCCCAGGCCGCGCCGCTGCGCGCGCTGGGCGCCGAGCCGCGGCTGCTCGACGTCCTCGACGAGGCCGCCATTTCCCGGCTGGGCCGGCTGCTGGCCGGCGAGCGACTGGCCGTGGTCATCGTCAACGCCGGCATCTTCGGCCCGCGCACCCAGGGCCTGGTCGCGCCACCCGCGGATGCCTTCGACGCGGTGATGCACACCAACGTGCTGGCAGCGATGCGGCTGATCCCGGCGCTGGTGCCGCCGCTGGCGGCGGCGAGCGGCCGGCTTGCCGTGCTTTCGAGCCGCATGGGCTCGCTCTCGCTGATGCAGTCGTCGTCCGGCTGGCTGTACCGGGCCAGCAAGGCGGAGCTGAACGGCGTGCTGAAGGCGGCCAGCATCGAACTTGGCGCGCAGGGTATCGTCTGCCTGGCGCTGCATCCCGGCTGGGTGCGCACCGACATGGGCGGCGCCGGGGCGGACATCGACGCGACGGTCAGCGTGACCGGCATGCGGCGGGTGATCGAGGCGGCGGATGCCGCGAGCAACGGCAGCTTCTTCGACTACACCGGCGAGCGGCTCGCCTGGTAGCGAGGCCACGATGGCAAGGCAGCGGATCAGTTCGGGTTCGTCGTTCGAAGCGGTCGCCGGCTACAGCCGGGCGGTGGTCGACGGCGACACCGTCTACGTGGCCGGCACCACCGGCTTCGACTATGCGACGATGCGCATCGACGACGATCCGGTCGTCCAGTGCCACCAGTGTTTCCGTAACATCGCGGCGGCGCTGGCCGAGGCGGGCTGCGGGCTGGACGACGTGGTGCGGGTCCGCTACTACCTGACCGACGTGGATCTGTTCGACAAGCTGGCGCCGGTGTTCGGCCAGTATTTCGCGCGGGCGCGGCCGGCGGCGACGGCGATCGTCTGCGGCCTGGTCGATGCGCGGATGAAGCTGGAGATCGAAGTCACCGCGCGCAAGTCCTGACCGAGGTTGATCAGCCAGCCACCTGCCGCATGAGACGACGACTGTCGATTCCGACCCTGGCGGCGCTGCTGTTCGGCGTCTTCGGCATGCTCGCCGCCGCCTCGACCTATCCGCTGATGAGCCGCTTCGCCACGGAGGCAGTCATCAGCGAGTGGATCTTCATCGCCGTGCCGGCGCTGCTCGCGGCGCTGTTTGCCCTGTTCGTCTACCGGGGAGCCGAGAACCGGGTGCGCAGCATCGGCCAGTCGCTGTCGCGTGGCCTGCTGGTGGCGATCCTGACCTGGGCCGGTTTCTCGGCCATGGCCACCTGGACCTGGTGCATCCCGGTGAACTACGGCGAGTGCTTCCGCGACGCGCTGATGCTGTCGGGGGTGCTCGGCGGCGGCCAGCTGCTGCTGGCGGCGCTCGCCGCGGCGGCCGTCGCCGGCTATGCGATACGCGCCCGCACAGCGGGAAACTGGAAGGCCTAGGAACGATGCTGAAGGAAGAGCACCGGCTGCTGCGCGAGGCGCTGCGCGAATTCGCCTCCGCCCGCCTGGCGCCCAACGCGGCGCGGTGGGACCGCGAGCACGCTTTCCCGAAGGAGGCGCTGGCCGAACTGGCGGCGCTGGGCACCTTCGGCATCGCCGTGCCGGAGGAATACGGCGGCGCCGGCATGGACTACACGGCGCTGGCCGTGGCGCTGGAGGAGATCGCCGCCGGCGACGGCGGCATCTCGACGGTGATCAGCGTCAACAACTGCCCGGTGTGCGCGATCCTGATGGGCTTTGCCAGCGAGGAGCAGAAGCGCCGCTTCCTGGTGCCGCTCGCCTCGGGCGCGGCGCTCGGCGCCTTCTGCCTGACCGAGCCGCACGTCGGCAGCAACGCCGCGGCGCTGCGCGCCACCGCCGCCCGTGACGGCGACCACTACGTCCTGAACGGCGTCAAGCAGTTCATCACCAGCGGCAAGCACGCCGACTACGCGATGGTCATCGCGGTGACCGACAAGGATGCCGGCAAGCGCGGCATGAGCATGTTCGTCGTGCCCACCGGCACGCCGGGCTACGTGGTCGCGCGGCTCGAGGACAAGATGGGCCAGCACTCCTCCGACACGGCGCAGATCGTCTTCGAAAGTTGCCGGGTGCCGGCGGCCAACCGCATCGGCGACGAGGGCGAGGGCTACCGGATCGCGCTTTCCGCGCTCGAGGGCGGGCGGATCGGCATCGCCGCGCAGTCGGTCGGCATGGCGCGGGCGGCCTTCGAGGCGGCGCTGAAGTACGCCAAGGAGCGCGAGAGCTTCGGCACGCCGATCTTCAACCACCAGGCGGTGAGCTTCCGGCTGGCCGACATGGCCACCCGGATCGAGGCGGCGCGGCAGCTGGTGCTGCACGCCGCGCGGCTGCGCGACGCCGGCCAGCCGTGCCTGAAGGAGGCGGCGATGGCGAAGCTGTTCGCCTCGGAGATCGCCGAGCGGGTCTGCTCGGACGCGATCCAGATCCACGGCGGCTACGGCTACGTCACCGACTTCCCGGTCGAGCGGATCTACCGCGACGTGCGCGTG
>JBHJND010000036.1:0-2300 GCA_048497655.1 Caballeronia novacaledonica | reverse complement strand
GTGCTGTCGCTGCTGGCCTTCAACCGGCCGCTCGGCTTCGTCGCCATCCTTGGCGTGCTGGCGCTGATCGGCATGATCGCCAAGAACGCGGTGATCCTGATCGTGTCGATCGAGGAAGAGCGCGCCGCAGGCCAAAGCGTGCGCGACGCGGTGATCGGCTCGGCCACCAACCGGCTGCGGCCGATGATGCTGGCGGCGATGTCCACCGTGCTCGGCCTGATCCCGATCGCGCCCACCGTGTTCTGGGGGCCGATGGCCTTCGCCATCATGGGCGGTCTGCTGGTGGCTACGCTGCTGACGCTGGTGCTGCTGCCGACCATCTACATGGCGGTGTTCGGCAAGGAGGATGCGGCGCCGCCGCCCGCGCCCGAAGGGCAGCCGGCATGACGGCTGCGGCCGGCGCCGTCCATGAGCTGCGGCTGTACGTGGGCGAGCTGCGCCAGCTCTTCGACTCGATGGACCCGGCGCCGTTTCGCAGCCGCGACCTCGACGCCAAGGCCGCCGAGTACATCGTCGACAGCGCGCGCGAGGCGCCGGCCGGCGCGCCGCTGCGGCTGGCGGTGCACCTGGGGCGGGAGGCGGGAGCCGAGTCCACCGCGGCGCTGCTGCGCGATGCCGTCCACGAGCACTTCGGCCGGGCCGCCGCCGGCAAGCGCCGCGAGCTGCGCGAGCTGTTCCGCATCGGCCGCATCAGCCTGGCCATCGGCCTGGGCTTCCTGGCCGCGGCGATCGCGCTCGCCGATTACCTCGGCGAGATGATCGCCAGCGAGGGCTACTCCTGGCTGGTGAGCGAGAGCCTGATCATCGGCGGCTGGGTGGCGCTGTGGCGGCCGATGGAGATCTTCCTGTACGACTGGTGGCCGATCCGTGCCCAGGCGCGCCTGTTCGACCGGCTGGCGGCAATGCCGGTCGGCGTGCAGGGCGCGCCGGCGGCGGCGAGCGGGACATGACGCAGCCGGCCGGCCGATCGCGCGCACCGCTGCCGGCGTTCCCGGCCCCGGGGGGCGGGTAATGGGCGGCAGGACTTCGGCGGCCGTGGCGGCGGCGCGCGCGCTGCTGTACTTCGGCCTCTGGATCGTCGTCGACCAGAGCGCCAAGCCGGCCAACGTCCTTGTCGGCGTGCTGGCCGCGGTCGCCGCGGCCTGGGTCAGCCTGAAGCTGCTGCCGCCGTCGGCCGGTCGCGTGCGCCTGGGCGTGCTGCTGACGCTGCTGCCGCGCTTCCTCTGGCAGTCGATGGTGGCGGGCGTCGACGTGGCGCGCCGCGCGTTCTCGCCGCGCCTGCCGCTGGCGGCGGGCTTCGTCGAGTATCCGGTCGGGCTGCCGCGCGGCTCGGCGCGCAACGCCTTCGAGCTGATCTCGAGCCTGATGCCCGGATCGGTGCCCACCGGCGAGACCGAGCAGCGGATCGAGTACCACTGCCTCGACCTCGATCAGCCGGTGGTCGATCAGCTGGCCGCCGAGGAGCGGGCCTATGCGAAGGCATTGGTCGCGGGGCATCGCCATGGCTGACTTCCTGCTGTGGATGGGTGCCTTCGTGCTGCTGATGGTGGCGCTTGGCCTGGTGCGCGTGGCGCGCGGCCCCGGCCGGGCCGAGCGGATGATGGCGGCGCAGCTGCTGGGCACCGGCGCCATCGGCGCGCTGCTGCTGTTCGGTGCCGCCACCGGCGAGCCGGCGGTGGTGGACGTGGCGCTCACGCTGGCGCTGCTGTCGGCCTTCGCGTCGATCGCCTTCGTCAAGTTCGCGGTGGTGCAGGACCGGCAGGCCGGCGGCGGGGAGGGCGACGAATGAAAGCGCTGCTCGACCTGTTCAGCATCGTCGCCATCGCCTCGGGGGCGCTGTTCTACCTCGCCGGCACCGTCGGGCTGCTGCGCTTTCCCGACTCGTACACGCGGCTGCACGCGCTGACCAAGGCCGACAACCTCGGCATGGCGCTGGTGGTCATCGGCCTGCTGCCGCAGGTCGACGGACTGCTGGCGGGGCTGAAGCTGGTGCTGGTCTGGCTGCTGGTGATGCTGTCCAGCGCCGCGGTGTCGCAACTCATCGCGCGCTCGGCGCGCGGCCTGGACCGCCGGCAATGACAACGGTCGTCACGGTCGTCATCGCGCTGCTGCTGCTGGCGCTCGCGGCCTGGACCCTGGTCGCCCGCGATGCCTTCCTGGCGGTCGCCGGCTTCGTTGCCTACGGCCTGCTGCTGTCGCTGGTGTGGGTGCGCCTGTACGGCATCGACGTGGCGCTGACCGAGGCGGCCATCGGCGGCGGCCTCACCGGCGCGCTGCTGATCGGCGCGGTGGCCCGCCTG
>JBHJND010000035.1:0-7010 GCA_048497655.1 Caballeronia novacaledonica | reverse complement strand
GATGCCGAAGCAGATGGACAGCTCGGCCACCACCGCCCACGCCAAGGACCGGCGCTGCGAACAGCTCTTCGAAGTGGCCGACGTCACCGGCAACGCCGCCACGCTGGTGCCGGCGGTCACCGCCACCGCGCTCGGCCTGGGCACGCGCGACGTGCAGGCCGTGCTGAAGGACGAGCGGCTGCGCAACGGGATCAAGAACCAGTTGTGGATCCCGGCCGAGGCGGAGTCGAGGCTGGCGAAATCGGCGCACGCCGAGATGGTGGCGCAGCAGCAGGTGCTCGACGAAGACGACCTGAACGCGATGGACCGCGCCGCGCTGGCGAAGAGCCGCGCCATCGTCGAGCAACTGGCCGCGCAGCTGCCCGCCGAGCAGCCGTACCGGTTCGAGGTGTACCTGACCAACGAGGACGAGGCCAACGCGCGGGCGCTGGCCGGCGGGCTGATCTACGTCAGCAAGGCGGCGGCGCGCGGCTCCGCCGAACTGCTGACGATCCTGCTTGCCCACGAGGTCGCCCACGTCACCAAGCGCCACCAGTCGCGCTGGGTGCAGGGCCGGCTGGTGGACTCGGCCACCAGTGTCGACCAGCTGCTGAATCTACTGCGCGGCAACCAGGAAGTGATCACCGCCACGATGGCGCAGGCCGGCGGCCTGAACGCACGCTTTGCCCGCTTCGGCGCCGACCAGGAGCTGGAGGCCGATGCCTGCGCAGTGCGCCTCGGCGCCGCGCAGCCTGCATTCGACGTCCGCGCGGGCGTCGACGCCTTCCTCGGCATGATCGAGAAGGAAGGCGGCGGGAAGAAGGCGCAGGCAGCAGCTGCCGGTGAACTGAAGTTCTCCTTCGACGCCGCCCACCCGGCCTACGACGAACGAGCGCAGACGATGCATGGCCTGGTCGGCCACTGGCGCAGGGACGCGGCGACGCAGGCGAAGAACGCGCCGCCCGCCGCGACGACCGAATCGGCGCCCGCGGCCGCACAGAAGCCCGGCACCGGACTGGGCGACCTGCTGGACAGCGCCCGGAAGGTCATCGGCCGATGAGCGCGCGCTGAATCGAGGTTGCGCGGGCCACTCGTCAGGCAATTCGCCCGTGCGGACAGCGCCGCCCGCCTGACGAACCGCCTGCCTTGCGATCGCCGTCACCGTCGCCGTGCCGCGGTTGCGCCGCGCGCGGCGCCAAAGATAGTCGGGCTTGATCCTGCGTCAATGCAGCGCGCAGTTTTCCGAGTAACGTATTTTTTGCGCTTCGATGATGTGCGCCGTGTGTCACGGCGGTTCTTCTCCCTGCTCCGCCGGCTGCGGCGAGCATCCACGCTGGCGTCGCCCCGGATGCCGTATCCAGGGCGAACGAATGGGGAGAGAGAAATGACAAGACGCCTCGCATTTGACCGGACGCTGCGCGTCGCCGCCTGTTTGATCGCGGCCCTCGCCGCCGGCTGCGGCGGCGACGATGACAATCCGCCGCCGCCCGAACTGCTGCAGATCACCGCCGTGAACCAGGTCGCCGTCGCGCGTGCGACCGCGATCAGCTTCGCAAACCTCGACAGCGTGCGTGACGTTCCGACCGCCAGCTCGGCGGGCGCCCCAACGGCGAGTGACGCCGCCGGTTCGACCAAGCACGCGCTCGGCAAGGCGATCGCCGCCGCCAGCGCGGTTCGTCTGGGCACGATCTCGATCACCGAGCAGTGCCCGCTGAGCGGTTCGATTGCCATCACGCTCGACGACCGGGATAACAACGCCGCACCATCGGCCGGCGACGTGCTGAGCGCGACGTTCAACGAGTGCCGCGAAAGCCCAACGTCGTTGGTTAGAGGCAGCTTTTCCGTCAACATCGCGAGCTACTCGGATCCGCTCCTCAGTGGCCTGTTCACCTTCAGCCAACTGACGATCGTCGACGAAAGCGGCTCCGCTGCAGTGAGCGGGCAGGCGAATCTCGTCTATACCTTGACCAACGACCCGGCCGGCACGTCGACGACGCGAATCACGATGACGGTCCCGGCCGCAGGCCTGGTCGGCAGTCTCTCGATACCAGGCTATAGCGAGACGTTTACCTACGATCCGGACTTCAGCGCTGTCTGGACCGACGTCACGCCGTCAAACGCGCCCGGATACTCGACCTCGGTGCTGAATGGCAAGGTGGGCTTCGCCTCCCTCGGCGGCAAGATCATCGCCGCCACAGATCCGCCGGTGCACGATGTGTGGGAAGAGAACTATCCGGACAGCGGCGCGGTGCTGATCACCGGCTACCAGTCGAAGCTGCGCATGACGGTGCTGAGCACGACGACGGTGCGGCTTGACCTGGACGCCAACAACGACGGCGTCTACGAGTCGACGCGCGACATTCCGTGGAGCGAGCTGCTGCCGTTCTGACCACCCGGTAACGCCGCGCACCTTTGGGCGCGCCGGTCTGACGCGCCGCCCGGCGTAAGCCGCGGCGGCGCTGCTTTGTCCAGCGGCGGACGCGGACCGGGCCTCAGCGCCGAGCCACTCAGTGCGGGCTCAATCGGCCGTCGACCAGCCTCAGCACCCGGTCGCACTTGCCCGCCAGCTCCGGGTCGTGCGTGACGATCACGATCGCCGTGCCGCGGCTGCGCGCCAGCGAGACGAACACGTCGAACACCGCCCGCGCGGTGTCGCGATCGAGATTGCCGGTCGGTTCGTCGGCCAGCACGCAGTCGGGCCGGGTGACGATAGCGCGGGCGATCGCGGTGCGCTGGCGCTCGCCGCCTGAAAGTTCGGCCGGGTGATGATCCACGCGCCTGGCCAAGCCGACCGCCGACAGCGCCTCGGCCGCTTGCTCCCGCGCCTGCGTCAGCGGCAGGCGGCGGATCGCCAGCGGCATCGCCACGTTGTCCAGCGCGGTGAACTCCGGCAGCAGGTGGTGGAACTGGTAGACGAAGCCGAGCGCCTTGTTGCGCAGATCGCCCCGCTGGCGGTCGGAAAGCGCTGCGAGGTCGCGGCCGCCCACCTGCACCGAGCCGGCATCGAGTTCGTCGAGCCCGCCGAGGCAGTGCAGAAGCGTGCTCTTGCCGGAGCCGGAGGCGCCGACCACGGCGACGATCTCGCCGGCGGCAAGGTTCAGGTCGGTGCCCTTGAGCACCTCCACTGCCAGGCCGCCCTCGCGGTAGGCCTTGAACACGCCGCGCGCGGCGATGACCTCAGTCATAGCGCAGCGCCTCGGCCGGCCGCGTGCGCGAAGCACGCCAGCTCGGGTACAGCGTCGCCACCAGCGACAGCACCAGCGAGATCACCGTGATCGGCACGATGTCCGAGGCGCGCGGATCGGAAGGCAGCGCGCTGATGAAGTAGATCTCGCGCGGCAGGAACTGCACGTTCATCAGCCGCTCGATCGCCGGCACGATCACGTCGAGGTTGGTCGCCAGCAGCAGCCCGCCGCCGGCGCCGATCAGCGTGCCGAACACCCCGATCAGCGCGCCCTGCACGATGAACACCGCCATCACGCTGCGCGGGCTGGCGCCGAGCGTGCGCAGGATGGCGATGTCGGCCTGCTTCTCGGTGACCGTCATCACCAGCGTCGAGACCAGGTTGAACGCCGCCACCGCGACGATCAGCGTCAGGATGATGAACATCATCCGCTTCTCGGCCCGCACCGCTGCGAAGTAGGTCGGGTTCTGTCGCGACCAGTCGCGCACCAGCAGCCCCGCCGGCAGCGCGGCCGCCAGTTCCGTCGCCACCTGCGGCGCCCGCTCGGCGTCCTTCAGGCGCAGGCGAATTCCGGTGGGCCCCTCGGCGCGGTACAGCCGCTGCGCATCGCCGATGTGGATCATCGCCAGCGAACTGTCGAACTCGAAGTGGCCCGACGAGAAGGTCCCGACGACGGTGAACTGGCGCAGCCGCGGCACCACGCCGGCCGGCGTCACCGTTCCCTGCGGCGAAATGAGCGTCACCCTGTCGCCGACCGTCACCCGCAGGGCGCGCGCCAGGTCGATGCCGAGGATGACGTTGAACTGCCCGTCGACCAACGCGTTGACATCGCCGCCGGCGGTCCGGCGGGCGATGTCGGACACCGCCGGCTCCAGCGCCGGGTCGACGCCGCGCACCAGCGCGCCGCGCACGATGTCACCCTGCGCGAACATGCCCTGCGCGTTGATGAACGGCGCGGCCGCCAGCACCTCCGGATTGCGCCCGGCCAGCGCGATCACCGACTGCACGTCGGCAAGCGAACCCCCGACGGCGCCGATCTCGACGTGCGACACGGCGGCCAGCATCCGCTCGCGAACCTCCTTGACGAAGCCGTTCATCACCGACAGCACGACGATCAGCGCCGCCACGCCGAGCGCGATGCCGGCCATCGACACCGCCGAGATGAACGAGATGAAGGCGTTGCGCCGCCGCGCGCGGCGGCCGGCGCGCGTGTAGCGCAGGCCGATGCGGACTTCGTAGGGGAGATTCAAGGCGGGGACCGGGGCGGAAGGCGGGACGATTCTATAGAAGCGCCCACCGCCGCCCGGCCGCCTGCACGCGCAAACCTTTGCCTACCGAATTGCCGAGGCGCCCCGGACACCGCCAAGGCAGCGGCAGCGTCCTGTCGAGCGGCCCGAAGTTTCCGCCGGCCCGGCGGTCAGCTGCAGGCGAAGAAGGTTACGTACGAGCGCGACGCCGCGACGCCCATGCGCGCAACCTTCGGTTCGAGGAGATTGCGGTGATGTCCCGGCGATGCCCGCCAGCCTTCGAGCTGGGCCTCCGGAAACGGGAAGTTCCAGCCGACATTCTCGACGCAGATCCGCGCCCTCGTGCTTGCGAAGCGGCTGCGGAAGCCGTCGTGGCTCAGCCGCCGCTGCTCCGCCATCTGGGCCGTGTGCTCCGTGGCAATCGCCGAGAGGTCTTCGACCAGCACGAGCGGACCGAGTCCGTGCTGCTTCCGATAGTCGTTGATCAGGCCGGCCAGGTGCCTGGCGTAGCTCATCTGCGTGCTGTCCGAGTGGCTCGGACCGACCATCGAAGTCTGCAACGCACCCTGCTGGCCGATCGCCGGTCCCGACAGAGCCAGAAGTACCGCGACGATCCCCGCCGCCATCGAAACCTTCGTCATCCTCATCGTCCCCATCGACCACCGCCCGGCCATCGGCGCAGCAGAAGCCCGCTGGCCCGCCAGGCGCCGCGGCACGCATCGTCTCGTCGCCGAGAGCTCCGCGACCGGCGCGCTTCAAGGCCGCCTCGCGACTCCGGACTACGTGACTATTGCGCGTCGGGCTCGACGGACTTTGTAGACGAAGGCCCGTCCGGCGTTAAGTGAGTCGAACGGTTTAGGCCGGCCGCTTGCGGCGGCCATTGTCGCAGGAAGGGATCCGCTCGCTTCAGCTCGAATACAGAGGCGGATCTGCGCTTGGGCGGACGGTGCGCACCTTGCCCTTGAGCAAGATGTCCAGGTTGCGTGCCGCGTCCGCGGCGCCCTTATCGGCGGCCTTGCGGAACCACTTCTCCGCCTCGACCTTGTCGACCGGCACGCCGCGTCCCTGCACATGGACGATCCCGAGGTTGTTCTGCGCCGAGGTGTTTCCCTGCTCGGCGGCGCTTCGCAGCCACTTCAGCGCAAGCGCATCGTCCCGCTGCACGCCGCTGCCCGTCATGTACATCCAGCCGAGCACGCTCTGCGCCTGCGCGTGCCCCTGCGCGGCCGCCCTGCTGAACCATGCGGCAGCCTCGGCACGGTTCCTCGTCACCCCCTGTCCGCAGGCCAGCGCCTTGCCGAGGTCGTACTGGGCCCACGCCTCGTTGCGGGCCGCCGCCGCGCGCAGCGCGGCGATGTCAGCCGTTTCCGCGGTCCGCAGCGGCTCGGGCCGTGCGGGCGGGCCTGACTGAACGGACTGCGCGATCCCGCCATCGGCGAAGAGGGCCATCGCGGCGGCCAGCAACACCATCGAGGTTTTCACGTTCGCTCCGCTTCACTGATCGGTTGCGCGTCGGCCGCCTGCGCCAAGGGGCGCGGCGAAGCCCGGCGGAGCCGCATCGCCCACGCCATGGCGGCCAGAGCGGCGACCACGCCGGCCCAGGTGCCCGGCTCGGGTATCGAGCGGGCGACTTCGGGCAGTTCCGCCCGTTCGGCAAGCACCGCGACGTTGCCGCAGACGTAGGGAACCATCACCGAGTACTTGGCGCCGCCGGCGTCGCTGGCCTCGTAGAGATCGGCGACTTCGACGTGGGCGGGCTGGAAGTTGACCTTGGTGTTGAAGCACAGGGTGTTGCCGAATCCCATCGCCACCACGTTGCTGTCGAAGCGGCGGCGGCCGTCCTCGGTCCAGATGCCCTTGCTGGTGATCTCAACACGACCGCTCCGGCGTCCGCTGACGATCATCGAATCGATCTTGCCGACCACCTCCGGCGGCAGCCTGGCTCCGGTGAGCACCTGCCGCGCCGTGCCCTTGTACGGGTTGCGGCCCGGCACGCCCCACAGGCAGGACTCGCGGCGCTCGAGCGGCTTGAGCCTGCCCGGCACCGGTGTCTCCTGCGTTGCCAGCAGAAGGCCATCCAGGCTCTCGCCGGGCAGCGGTGCGAGAAGTTGCGGTTCCGCCGCCCGCAGGCTCGCCGCCGCCGTCTCTGCCGCACGATCACGCTGGCGCTGCACCAGCCAGCGCGTGCCTTCGATTGGCGCCAGCGCGCAGACGGCGCCGACAGCCATCCATCCGAGCCGCGCGCCCCAGCTGGCCGACGGCGCCGAGATCCATGCGAACCAGTTCCTCGGCGGAGAGGGCGGGCGCGGAATCGAGACGATCCCTTCCCAGCGGCACTCGGGGTTGGTGCAGCGGTAGCGGTGCACCCGCAGGCCGATGGCCATCAGCCGGTCCCGCAGGTGCCGATGCACTCGTCCCACGGTCTGCCCGCACTCCGGACAGGCGTGCACGTGGCGATGCTGGCTGCCGCTCATCTTCACGGCCGGGTGTCCCCTGACAGTTGCGAGACACCCTTCCCTTTATCCACAACCTAGCACCGCAGGCGAGGCCGGGTTAGGACGCAGATCAACCCGACCCTCGGGAAAGGGGCGAGCCGGACC
>JBHJND010000034.1:0-3182 GCA_048497655.1 Caballeronia novacaledonica | reverse complement strand
AGGAAGACGCTGCTGCTCGGCCCCAACTGCCCCGGCGTCATCACACCCGACGAGCTCAAGATCGGCATCATGCCCGGCCACATCCACATGAAGGGCCGCATCGGCGTGGTCTCGCGCTCGGGCACGCTGACCTACGAGGCGGTGGGGCAGCTCCCCGAATTGGGCCTCGGCCAGTCCACCGCGGTGGGCATCGGCGGCGACCGGGTCAACGGCCTGAAGCACGTCGACGTGCTGAAGCTGTTCAACGACGATCCCGACACCGACGCGGTGGTGATGATCGGCGAGATTGGCGGCTCCGACGAGGAGACCGCGGCCGAGTGGGCCAAGCGGCACATGAACAAGCCGATCGTCGGCTTCATCGCCGGCGTCACCGCGCCGCCCGGAAAGCGGATGGGTCACGCCGGCGCGATCATCTCCGGCGGCAAGGGCACGGCGCAGGAGAAGCTCGCCGTCATGGAAGCCTGCGGCATCAGGACGACCAAGAACCCGTCCGAGATCGGCAAGCTGCTGAAATCGGTGCTCTAGGCATCGCACCAAGGGTTACGGCCTGACCCGGAAAGACCTCGCATGAGCGCAGTGCTCGGCTGGCTCGCCGCCCTCGACTGGAACGCGATCCTCCAGATCATCCTGATCGACATCCCGCTCGGCGGCGACAACGCGGTCATCATCGCGCTGGCCTGCCGCAACCTGCCGGCGCGGCAGCGGCGGGCGGGCATCATCTGGGGTGCGGCCGGCGCCATCGTCCTGCGGGTGATCCTGATCACCGTCGCCGTGGCGCTGCTGCAGGTACCGTTCCTGAAGCTGATCGGCGGCGTGCTGCTGCTGTGGATCGGCATCAAGCTGATCGCCCCGGCCGACGAGGGCCACGGCCACGGGAAGCTGGAGGGCAGCGACAAGCTGCTGGCGGCGATCAAGACGATCATCGTCGCCGACTTCGTGATGTCGCTCGACAACGTGATCGCCATCGCCGGCGCGGCCGAGCAGGCCGACCCCAGCCAGCGGACCGGCCTGATCATCTTCGGCCTGCTGGTCAGCGTGCCGTTCATCGTCTTCGGCGCGCAGATCATCCTCAAGCTGCTCGACCGCTTCCCGATGATCGTCACCGCCGGCGCGGCGCTGCTCGGCTGGATTGCCGGCGGCCTGATCGTCGGCGACCCGATCGCCGAGCCGGTCCTGCCGCCCGGCGAGGCGCTGAAGTACGTCGCCAGCGCTTTCGGCGCAGTGCTGGTCGTCGTCGCCGGCCGATGGCTGGCGCGCCGGCGGGCCGCGGCCGGTACCCCCGCCCAGCACTGAGGCCGGATCGGCTCCACTAAGCTTTGGCAACTGCCATGGCGACGCCGACGAACTTCACCCTCGACTACGCGCTTGCCTCGCATCCGGGCCAGTTGCGACCGCTGAACGAGGATGCAATCGGCGCGCGGCCGGACCTCGGCCTGTTCGTGCTGTGCGACGGCCTCGGCGGATACAACGCCGGCGAGATCGCCGCCACCATGGCGGTCAGTTCGCTGCTCTCCACGCTCGCCGACGACTACCGGCAGGCACAGTCCGGCGAGGCGCCGTTCGATCCGCGCAAGGTGCTCGCCGAGCGGATGATCGAGATGAACGGCGTCATCGCCCGCGCCGCCGCCGACAGCGCGGCGTTCGAGGGCATGGCCACCACCATCGTCATCGCCTGGGTCCTCGGCGACCGGCTCTGGGTGGCGCACGCGGGCGACTCGAGGCTGTACCGGTTTCGTGCCGGCGTCCTCGAGGCGCTGACCCGCGACCATTCGTTCTCGCAGGAACTGCTCGACGCCGGCATGGTCACCGAGGAAGAGGCGCGGCTGCTGCCGTCGAAGAACCTGGTGACCCGCGCGCTCGGTGCCGGCGGCGACGTGGAGCCGGAGGTCAACGATTACCCGCTGCGCGTGGGCGACGTGCTGATGCTCTGCTCCGACGGCCTGACGGAGATGGTCGACGACGTGCAGATTGCCGGCGCCATCTTCGCCTCGGTTCCCGACGTGCAGCGGGCGGCGCAGCGGCTGGTCGACATGGCCAACGCCGCCGGTGGCCGGGACAACGTCTCGGTGATCGTGGTGCGGCTCGCCGGGCGCAGGGGGCTCGAGCCGCGCCGCATGTCGGTGGCCGAGCCCCGCCCGTCCGTCGAGGAGACAGCCGGCAGTCTTTCCGGCTGAATGGCTTATCCTCGGCCCCGCTGGCAGAATCGAAACGCTCTCACCCTCAGTCCTTTCAGGAAGCGGCTCCCATTTCCATGCCGAGACTCGTCCTCAGCCTTGACGGCGTCGTGCTCAAGGAGGTCCCGATCACCAAGGACCGGACGACCATCGGCCGTCGCTCGCACAACGATCTTGTGATCGACAACCTCGCCGTCAGCGGCGAGCACGCCGTCCTCTTCAAGTCCGGCGACGACCTGTACGTGGAAGACCTCGGATCGACCAACGGCACGACGGTCAACGGCCAGCCGATCAAGAAGCACCTGCTGCTGGGCGGCGACCTGATCGAGGTCGGCAAGTACCACTTGCGATACGTGGCGGCGGGCGGCGAGGCGCCGTCCGGCGGCGAGGTCGACTTCGACACCTCGCAGCCGCTGAAGCGCGAGTTCTACAGCCCCAGCCCGGCGACGATCCCGGTGCGCCAGCCCAGCGCGGCGCCCGCCGCGGCCGCGCCTGCGGGCGCGCTGATCCGCATCCTGACCGGCGCCAACGCCGGCCGCGAACTGCAACTGGTCAAGGCGCTGACCACCATCGGCCGCCCCGGCTACCAGGTGGCGGTCATCACCCGCCGGCCCTCCGGCTACTTCATCGCCCATGTCGAAGGCGACGTCTTCCCGACCGTCAACGGCGTCAACCTGGGCTCGGCCGCGCACTCGCTCAAGGACAAGGACGTCATCGAGCTGGCCGGCGTGCAGATGGAGTTCGTCCACCCGGCCGCGGCCTGACCGGCTCATCCGTACGGCCGAACCGCGGCGCGGCAGTTTCGGACAAATCGCGGCAGTCACTGACGCAAAGCGTCACCTCAAGTGCCCCAGTACGGCCGTTTTCGGCCGAAAAGCCTCGTCCACAGCGCCGATTGCGGCTGGCACGGAACTTGATAGCTTGTAGGCATCGGCTCATCACCGATGCACTTCCCCCTCACGAAAGGAGCACCAACCATGAAGCGTCAACTGCAGCGCGGCTTCACCC
>JBHJND010000033.1:0-7151 GCA_048497655.1 Caballeronia novacaledonica | reverse complement strand
TCTTCTCGAGGTCGAGTTGCCTCTTCTCGGCCTCGCGACGTTTCTCCTCGGCCACCAACCGCTGCTTCTGCTTCTCTTCCTCGGCCCGCTTCTCGGCGTCGAGGCGGCGTTTCTCGGCCTCGATCTTCTTCGCGTCGGGCGGTGGCTCGACCTTCGGCGGCGCCTTCTTCTCCTGACGCACGACGATGTCGGCGTTCGGCTTCTCCGGCTCCGGTTCGGCCCTCGGCGGCGGCGGAGCTGGCGGGGGCGCTGCAGGCGCGACGACGACCGGCTCGGCCGGCGCGCCGCCGCCCCACAACTCGACGACCACCGCCCCCGACGGTTCGACGTTCCACTTGACCGAGATCCACAGCGCGCCCACCAGCATCGCGTGCATGGCGAGCGCGAGCAGGAAAGACGCCGTCGTGTTCTGTTCCGACCGCGGCTGATGCGGGCGATGTTCGGCGACGACGGCGGCCATCGCGGCGGCTACTTCTTCTCTGGCAGCACGGCCAGGCCGACGCGGGCGACGTTCTCCTTCTGCAGGGCGCTCATCACCTTCATCACCTGCTCGTAGCGGACTTCCTTGTCGGCGGAAATCACCACCGGGGCCTTCAGCGTCGCCTCCGGCTGCGCCTGCTGCCGCTGCTGGATCATGGCCACCGCGCCGGGCAGGTCGGCCGCCAGTTCCCTGCCCCCTTCGCGCAGCGAAACCCGGCCGTCGACCCGCACCACGATCTCCAGCGGCCGGTCGGGTGCGCGCGACGACTTGCCCACCGATGGCAGGTTGACCAGGCTCGGGTTCACGAAAGGTGCGGCGACCATCAGGATCACCACCAGCACCAGCATCACGTCGATGTACGGCACGACGTTGATGTCGGCCAGCATCCGGCGGCGGCTGCCGGCGACGCGGCGGGCGAGCAGGGCCATCAGCGTTGCCGTTGCAGGATGTTCGAGAACTCCTCGATGAAGGTCTCGAAGCGGGTGGCGAGGCGGTCGATGTCGTGCGCGAAACGGTTGTAGCCGACCACCGCCGGGATGGCGGCGAACAGCCCGATTGCGGTGGCGATCAGCGCCTCGGCGATGCCGGGGGCCACCGAGGCAAGCGTGGCCTGCTCGAGGCTGGCCAGTCCGGTGAAGGCGTGCATGATTCTCCACACGGTGCCGAACAGGCCGACGTAGGGGCTGACCGAGCCGACCGAGGCGAGAAACTGCAGGCGCCGCTCGAGCGCGTCCATTTCTCTCTGGTAGGCGGCGCGCATCGCCCGCCGCGCGCCGTCGAGGATCGCCTGCCCGCTTTCTCCCTCGCGGCCGCGCAACTTGAGGAACTCGCTCATGCCGGCCTCGAAGATGCGCTCCAGCGCGCCGGTCTTGCTGCGCCGGTTGGTCGCCTTCTCGTACAGCTTGGCCAGCTCGGCGCCGCCCCAGAACTCGCGCTCGAAGCGTTCCGTTTCCTGCCGGGTGGCGCGGATGGCGAAACCCTTGCCGAAGATCACCGTCCACGAGGCGAGCGACAGCACGATCAGCAACAGCATCACCAGCTGCACCACCAGCGTGGCCTTGGTGATCAGCACGAGAATCGACAGGTCGGCGGCGGGGTTCATCGGCGGTGCTCAGGCAAGGGAAGGGTCGGCCGGCCCGGCCATGCGCTCGAGCAGACTCGCCGGCATGCGCGCCGGCGCCAGCCGCCCGGTGTCGACGCAGGCGACCTTGACGCGCGCCGAGGCGAGCAGCTCGGCACCTCGCCGCGCCTGCTGGCGGAACACCACATAGCTGCGCGCCCGCTCGACCAGCGTCGCGTCGATGCTCAGCGAATCGTCGAGCCGCGCCGGCCGGTGGTACTGAACGGCGAGGTCGACGACGACGAACTGCAGCCGCTCGCGCTCCGCCAGCTGCCGCTGGTCGAAACCGAGCGAGCGCAGCCACTCGGTGCGGCAGCGCTCGAAGAACTTGAGGTAGTTGGCGTAGTAGACGATGCCGGCGGCATCGGTGTCCTCGAAGTAGACGCGGACGGTCCAGCGAAAATCGGCGCGGTGGTCGGCAACGGGCTGCACGGCGGACGAGTGTATCGCGCACGTCGGCGCGGCCGCTGTAACCAAGCGTGAGGGGAACCAATCGCCGGGAGGCGCCGTCTACAATCGCGCCCTTCCACTGTGCGGCGCATCACCCGCCCCCGCCGCAGACAGCCAAACCGCCATGGTCCATACCCGCCCGCTGCTCAGGCTTGGCGCCGCGTTCGTGGCGCTCGTGGCGCTGGCCGCCTGCGACCGCGTCACCAACAGCCCGCACGCCGCCGGCGCCGAGGCGACCAACACGCTGTTCACCGCCTTCACCCAGCGCTCGCCGAAGTACCTCGACCCGACCAGCTCGTACTCGAACGACGAGACGCCGTACACCTACCAGATCTACGAGCCGCCCTACGGCTACCACTACCTGAAGCGGCCCTACGAGCTGCGGCCGCGCGCCGCCGAGCGGGTGGTGCTGCCGCGCTACTACGACGCCCAGGGCAACGAGCTGCCGGCCGATGCGCCCGGCGAGTCGATCGCCGAGAGCGTCTACGAGATCCCGATCCGCAAGGGCATCCTGTTCGCGCCGCACCCGGCCCTGGCGAAGGATGGCGCCGGCAACTACGCCTACCACGCGCTCAGCCGCAGCGACACCGCCGACAAGTACGGCATCAAGGACTTCCCGCTGACCGGCACGCGCGAACTGACGGCGCACGACTACGTTTACGCGATCCGCCGCCTGGCCACCCCGCGCATCAAGTCGCCGTCGTTCTCGCTGATGAGCGAGTACATCGTCGGCCTGAAGGAGTACGGCGAGCGGATCGCCGAGGTCGACAAGGCGCTGCGCAAGGACCTCGCGCCCACCGACCGCGACCTGCCGATGCTGGATTTCCGCCAGTACGGCTTCCCCGGCGCCGAGGCGGTCGACGACCACACCCTGCGCATCCGCATCAAGGGCAAGTACCCGCAGTTCAAGTACTGGCTGGCGATGACCTTCTTCTCGCCGATCCCGTGGGAAGCCGAGAAGTTCTACGCCCAGCCGGGCATGGCCGAGAAGAACCTGACGCTGAACTACTGGCCGGTCGGCACTGGCCCGTACATGCTGACCGAGTTCCTCGAGAACCGGCGCCACGTGCTGGAGCGCAACCCGAACTTCCGCGGCGAGCCCTACCCGTGCGAGGGCGAGCCGTCGGACCGGGCCGACGGCATGCTCGCCGACTGCGGCAAGCCGACCCCGTTCATCGACCGTGTCGTGTTCGAGATCGAGAAGGAGGCGATCCCGCTGAAGACCAAGTTCTTCCAGGGCTACTACGACGCGCCGCAGATCGAGCGGCTCGACGTCGGCACCGGCTTCATCGTCGAGATGGCCGACTCGGCCGACAAGGACGCCGAGTACAAGGCCAAGGGGATCCGCCTGCCGACGACGATCGAGGCCAACTCCTGGTACCTCGGCTTCAACATGCTCGACCCGGTGGTCGGCGACGGCGACACGCCGGCGCAGGGCGAGCGCAACCGCAAGCTGCGGCAGGCGATCTCGATCGTCATCGACTGGGAAGAGCACATCGCCATCTTCGAGAAGAACCAGGGCGTGGCGGCGCAGGGGCCGCTGCCGCCGGGGCTGTTCGGCTACCGCGACGACGGCCCGGCGGCGTTCAACCCGGTCGTCTACCGCAAGGTCGACGGGAAGATCGAGCGGCGGCCGCTCGAGGAAGCGAAGCGGCTGCTCGCCGAGGCCGGCTATCCGAACGGCCGCGACGAGAAGACCGGCCGGCCGCTGGTGCTGAACTTCGACTACCTGAGCGCGCTGACGCCTGCGGCGCGCTCGCTGATGGACTGGTATCAGAAGCAGTTCGCCAAGCTCGGCATCCAGCTGGAGATCCGCGCCACCGACTACAACCGCTTCCAGGACAAGGTGCAGAAGGGCAGCCACCAGATCTACTTCTGGGGCTGGCTGGCCGACTACCCGGACGCGGAGAACTTCCTGTTCCTGCTCTACGGGCCGAATTCCAAGTCGCTGACCAACGGCAACGGCGAGAACGCCTCGAACTACCGCAGCAAGGAGTTCGACCGCCGCTTCGAGCAGATGAAATTCGAGGAAGACGGGCCGACAAAGGCGAAGCTGATCGACGAGATGATCCGCATCGTGCAGGAGGACGCGCCCTGGACCTGGGGCTACTTCCCGACCTCGGCGGCGGCGCTGCACCAGTGGGTCCACAACGGCAAGCCGACGCAGATCATCCGCAACCACATCCAGTACCTGCGCGTCGATCCCAGGCTGCGGACGGAGAAGATCGCCGAGTGGAACCGGCCGATCTGGTGGCCGGTGGCGCTGATCGCGCTGGTGCTGGTCGCCGGCGTGGTGCCCGCCTTCCGCGCCTACCGGCGGCGCGAACGCGAGAACGCCGCGCGCACGCTGGCGCGCGAGGCGCACGCGGGGGCGGCGCAGTGAGAGGGGGCCAATCGCCCGCATCGCCGGGTGTCATTCCCGCGCAAGCGGGAATCCACGTCCGTCCACCTGCTGCTGGGTCCCCGCTTTCGCGGGGACGACACCCCCAGAGCTGCGAATGCTGAACTACATCCTGCGCCGCGTCGCCTACGGCGTGCTGATCCTGATCGGCGTGAACCTGTTCACGTTCCTGCTGTTCTTCACGCTGAACACGCCCGACGACATGGCGCGGCTGAACATCGGCGGCAAGCGGGTGACGCAGGAGGCGATCGAGAAGTGGAAGGTCGAGCGCGGCTACGACAAGCCGCTGCTGTTCAACGGCGGCGACCAGGGCGCGCGCAAGCTCACCAACACGATCTTCTTCGAGCGCTCGGTGCAGCTGTTCGCCTTCAGGTTCGGCGCCTCCGACAGCGGCCGCGACATCGGCTACGAGATCCGGCAGCGGATCGGCCCGTCGCTGGCGGTGGCGCTGCCGACCTACCTGCTCGGCGTGATCGCCACCGTCTGCGTGGCGCTGCTGATGGTGTTCTTCCGCGCCACCTATCTCGACTTCTGGGGCGTAACGCTGGCGGTGGTGCTGATGTCGATCTCGGCGCTGTTCTACATCATCGTCGGCCAGTGGTTCTTCTCCAACCTGCTGCGGCTGGTGCCAATCTCCGGCTTCGCCGGCGGCTGGAACCTCGCCGTGTTCCTCGCCCTGCCGATCGTCATCGGCGTGGTGGCCCGGCTCGGCGCCGACTCGCTGCTGTACCGCACCATGTTCCTCGAGGAGATCGGCAAGGACTACGTGCGCACGGCGCGCGCCAAGGGGCTGTCGGAGACGGCGGTGCTGTTTCGCCACGTGTTGCGCAATGCCTCGCTGCCGATCCTGACCTCGACCGTGGCGGTGCTGCCGCTGCTGTTCCTCGGCAGCCTGATCATGGAGAGTTTCTTCGGCATCCCGGGGCTGGGCAGCTTCACCATCGACGCGATCAACGCGCAGGACTTCGCGGTGGTGCGTGCGATGGTCTTCCTCGGCTCGGTGCTGTACATCGTCGGCCTGATCCTGACCGACATCTCCTACACGCTGGTCGACCCCCGCATCCGCCTGGCCTGACGATGCCGAAGTTCGTCTTCCTCGCCACCGACCTCGCGCTGCTCCTCCTGCTGGCCGGCCTGGCGCTGTACGTCTGGCACGCGCGCCGCTCGCCCGACCTGCGCTCGACCTGGCGCGTGGTGTTCCGCGACGCGGCGGCAATGAGCGCGCTGGTGATGCTGTCGCTGTTCCTGCTCGTCGCGTTGCTCGACTCGATCCACTTCCGGCCGCTGCTGCCGCCGGCGCAGGGCGCGGCAGCCGACGCGCCATCGGCCTACTCGACCCGGACCTACTCGGTGCTCGACCAGCTGCTGCGCAGGCAGATGGAGGGCACCGAGCGCACCTACTCGGCGCCGCTCGCCTACCGGTCGTACAGCAAGGAAACGATCGAGGTCGACGGCAAGCCGGTGCGCGAGTTCCCGCGGCTGGCCTTCGGCGGCGCGCACCTGAAGGAACCGCAAGCGCAGTGGCTGCCCGACCTGGCGCAGCGCTCGGCGGCAGGGTTGGCCGGCGGCCTTGCCGCAGCGCTGCTGCTGGCAGCGGCGGTGGTGGCGCTGCGCGCCAGGCACCGCCGCATCGCCTTTGCCGCGTGCGCGCGCGAGGTGTGGCGGCGCGAGACCGACGTGCCGCTGCGCGCCGTGCTGATGACCGCCGGCGCGGTGCTGCTGGTGGCCGGCTGGGTGGCGGCGATCTGGCCTCACTACCACGTGCTGGGCACCGACCGCACCGGCAACGACGTGCTGTACCAGGCGCTGAAGTCGGTGCGCACGGCGATCGTGATCGGCTCGCTGGCCACGCTCGCCACGCTGCCGTTCGCCATCGCCTTCGGCATCCTGGCCGGCTACTTCAAGGGCTGGGCCGACGATGCGATCCAGTACCTGTACACCGTGCTGTCGTCGATTCCCGGCGTGCTGCTGATCGCCGCCTTCGTGCTGATGATCCAGGTCTGGATCGACAAGAACCCGCAGCTCTACGAGACGGGGCTGGAGCGCGCAGACGTGCGGCTGCTGCTGCTGTGCGTGATCCTCGGCGTGACCGGCTGGGCGACGCTGTGCCGGCTGCTGCGCGCCGAGACGCTGAAGCTCTCCGAGCTCGACTACGTGCAGGCGGCGCGCGCCTTCGGCGTGTCGAACCTCGGCATCATGCGGCGGCACATCTTCCCCAACCTGATGCACATCGTGCTGATCGTCGCCGTGCTCGATTTCTCGGCGCTGGTGCTGTACGAGGCGGTGCTCAGCTACGTCGGCGTCGGCGTCGACCCGACCACCGCCAGCTTCGGCTCGATGTTCAATCTCGCGCGCACCGAGATGAGCCGCGATCCGGCCGTGTGGTGGAACCTGCTCGCCGCCTTCATCTTCATGCTGGCGCTGGTGCTGTCGGCCAATCTCTTCGCCGGCGCCGTGCGCGAGGCCTTCGACCCGCGCGCCCGCGCCTTCCGGCCGCGGCTGGCCAGGCAGAAGGCCTTGGCGGAGACGCGCCGCGAAGGCGGCGAGCCGGCCGGGGGCGGAGCCGCCTGATGCTGCACATCGACAGCCTGAACACGGTGCTCGACACCGACCACGGGCTGGTGCGCGCGGTCGAGGACCTGGCACTGTCGATCGAGCGCGGCGAGACCTTCGCGCTGGTCGGCGAGTCGGGCTGCGGC